>MUIA01000048.1 GCA_002084115.1 Oceanospirillales bacterium LUC14_002_19_P2
GGTAATACTGTTCAATCCATGGGAAATAATCATGATCAAGCAGGTGTGAGAGAAGTAAAACGATCAATTTATGATTGTCGGGATGATGGAGTGCAAAATCATGAAGAGCTAAATAATCGGTGGGAAGAGGTTGATCGTTTAAGTCTGCGTTTAGACCAAGCAATTAAGGATAAACTAACAGAAGATCAAATTCACGATATTCAAATGTGTAGAAATCAAGCCTATATATTGTATTCAGGCTTAGCTTCTGTGGCATATACCCGCCACTCTCGGCTACCTCCACAAATTGATTTAAGCGACGTACTCCGTGTCGGTTCTAATTTTATTTGTGATTCGTATCTTAATCTTTACGATAATGAGCAGACTGATGCATTCGAATTCTTAACAGAAGAAAAAGGTTTAGCCGACCAAAAGGCAGTAGATTACTTGTTAAAGATTTTGTTTCAGTCATATGTTGATGTTGATTTGTTTTTTCAGGCGGAGATAGAGGGTGAGCTGAAAAGACGATATCCTGAAAAAGAGTTAAATGATTTGTCATTTAAGGAAAGAGAGAGTGTTGAATACTGGATTAAAGGAAAGTTACGTGATGAACAATATGTAACAAATATGAAAAATGATATTTTTAAACGTGTGGCTGAAAATTTCCGATTGCCTTCGGAATATAGTGATAATGAAAAAATCAAAAACTATATAATGCAGTGTGCCCTAGTCTGTGCTTACTTTGTAGTTCAAGATCCAAAAAATGTCTTTGGAAGTTTACCAAATAGAGACTCGCATTTTGATAAACAGGTTTATAGATCATACACACGAGATGGATCTCGCGTTGATTTTGTCGTCTGGCCAGTGCTGTACCAGTATGAGGGAAATTTAGGATTACTTGGAAAAGGTGTTTTGCAAGGTAAGTAAAACTATTTGTAGTAGTTCAAACCTGATTACCATCCTTCTTCCGCTCTTTTTCGAGGCATCCAGATACCACGCGAGATAGATGACACATAAGCATCTTCACGCTGACACCTCAAAATTGCATCAGCTGCTTTGATCGCCTGCCTGTCAGGCTTTCAGAGCATTCGCCTCCATAGTGGCGTATGAATGATGGTAGTCAGGAAACTATTTATTATTACAAAGCTGGATAAGAAACTTTACTATCCAGCTTTGTTAATATTGTTACCTGACTTCTGTAACCACTTGCTCTTTAGGGAATCTAACCTTGGGTGCTCTCGATGGATGGTTGAAATCCCCTTCTGCATGATTACCCACAAGTCCCAGCACGACGCTGGTCAGCCCACGGGCTTTCAACCCCATCAGTTTATCCAGCATTTCAGGGCTGAACCCTTCCATCGGACAAGTATCCAGATCAAGGATGGCGCAGGATAACAGGAATTGGCCAAAGGCCAGGTAAACCTGCTGCTTGAGCCATTGGCTACGCTCTTCCGAGGGTTTGCCGGAGACAAAACTGGTTAGCATACTCAGCCGTTCTTCGTCGATTTCCATACCACGCACACCGGCTGTCAGTTCTTCAATGGCATGGACGTCATTTTCATCGAACTGGGTTTTCGCGCAGAACACAAACAGATGCGACGCATCGCAGAACTTGGGCTTGTTATTATCCCAGGCGGATTCCGCCAGTCGCGCCCGCTCATCAGGATTGGAAATGACAAAGAAGTGCCAGGGTTGACTGTTGATCGATGACGGCGCTAAGCGCAGTGTTTCAATCAGCGTCTGGATTTTCTGTTCGTCAGCCGGCCAGTCGGGATCGAAGATCTTGGTGGTGTAGCGGTTTTCCAGAATCGTTTTCAGCGTATCGTTCATGGTGAAAATCCTGATCACAGTTAACGACGTTGCGGTAAAGCCAGCGTCAGCAGGAATAGCAGGGTGCTGCAGACCACTACCGAGGGGCCGGCCGGTGTGTCCTGATACCAGGAAAGCGCCAGACCACCCAGAACCGCCAGCATGCCACACAGGCTGGCGCAGATGGCCATCTGCTCGGGCGTGCGTGCCAGACGCTGGGCCGTGGCTGCAGGAATAATCAACATGGCGGTAATCAGCAGGACACCGACAACCTTCATGGCGACGGCAATGACCAGGGCAATCAGAACCATCAGAGCCAGTCGCACTTTACGAACGGGAACGCCCTCAACCTCAGCCAGTTCCTCGTGAACGGTGATGGCGAGCAGAGGCCGCCAGAGCCACAGCAGCAGTGCCATGACCAGCGCGCCACCGCCGTAGATCCAGAACAGGTCTTCGGTGCCAACGGCCAGCAGGTCGCCAAACAGGTAAGCCATCAGGTCGATACGGACATTGTCCATGAAACTGACGGCAACCAACCCCAGGCTGAGTGCACTGTGCGCCAGTATACCCAGCAGGGTGTCCGTCGCAATGAAACGTTTTTGCTGCAGGGCGATCATGAACAGAGCCAGCACGACACAGCAGACCATGACGGCAATGTTCAGGTTGATATCGAGCAGCAGACCGAGAGCAACGCCAAACAGGGCTGAGTGGGACAGGGTATCGCCAAAATAGGCCATCCTTCGCCATACAACAAACGCCCCGAGTGGACCTGCGACCAGGGCGACGCCCAGTCCGGCCAGCAGGGCGTTAAGCAGAAAATCCGGCATGTTTTTGCGTCCGTGTTTTTTCGGGAGTGAGAGTGTCCGTTGAGGATTCCGGGATGACCTCACCGCAGGAAGCGTGCTGGTGGTCATGGTGATGGCTGTAGACGGCCAGCTCTTCCGATTCCCCGCCAAAGAGTTTCAGGTAGGCCGGGTGACGGCTGACCTGCTGCGGGTGACCGGAGCAGCAGACATGGCTATTCAGGCAGATCACCCGGTCGGTGGCTGCCATGACCAGGTGCAGGTCGTGGGAGACCATCAGCACGCCGCAGCCGGTTTCATCCCGGAGCTGGCCGATCAGGTGATACAGCTCTTTCTGGCCATTCACATCAACGCCCTGTACCGGCTCGTCTAAGACCAGCAGATCGGGTTTTCGCAACAGGGCACGGGCCAGTAATACCCGCTGCATTTCACCACCGGAGAGGGTTTGCAGGGGGCTTTCACTGACATGGGGTACGCCAGTCTTTGCCAGTGCCGCGCTGATTCCTTTTCTGTCAGCACCGGCCAGCGCCAGAAACCGTCGGACTGACAGCGGCATGGAGGGTTCCACATGCAGCTTTTGTGGCATGTAGCCAATAGTAATGCCCGAGGTCAGGGTTCGCTGACCGGTATCAGGCTTCAGAAGACCGAGTACGACACGAACCAAGGTGGTTTTTCCGGCGCCATTGGGGCCGATCAGTGTCACGATTTCACCCCGGTTGAGGGTCAGGTCAATGGTTTCCAGCACGGTACGGTCCTGAAAACAGACACTGGCGCTTTTCAGCCGCAGTAACGGGTTGTTCATTAATCCGGTTTCCGACAGTTGGGGCACAGTCCGGTCAGTTCGACATTGGAGTGGCTGACCAGAAAACCGCTGGTATCGGCAGCCTGTGCGATAGCGGTGCTGATCACAGCGTTGTCCAACTCAACGGTGGTGCGGCACTGTTCACAGATCAGGAACGAACTTTCGTGAGGCTGTTCGGGATGGGGGCAGCCAATATAGGCATTGAGAGAGGCAATCCGATGGACAAGGCCCTGGGTTTGTAGAAAATCCAAGGCTCGGTAAACAGTGGGAGGCGCAGCGCTGCGTTCCTGTGTTTGAGATAGCATCGCAAGGATGTCATAAGCGCCGACTGGCTTATGGTTTTGCCAGACCAGTTCCAGCACCTGGCGGCGGAGTGGTGTCAGGCGCGCGCCCTGCTTTTGGCAGAGCTTTTCTGCCTGATCCAGTGCGCTGGCAATACAACAATCATGATTATGCTCACAACAGGCGTTATCAAAAATTTGCAAGCGAATTGATCCTAGAAAGTACCAAAAACGATACATTATAACATTTTATTTTTTCGATGTTATGTTAGGTGTGGTCTGTTTATCAACAGGGACAGCATTGGTTAATGCCCTGACCATCTCCAAACGGAAAAGGGGATCGCCATGGAAACTGACTTTGTGCTTCTTGCACATGGGGAGCTTCTATCGTTTCGTTTTCTTTCGCCTTGGAGGGGCAGGTAATCCAAGTCACTTTGGTAACCATGCGTACGGTATTGACAGCACCCATGATCATGCCGACAGGGATCAAATAAGGTAATGCTACCAGTGTAATCAGACCCGCACGGATTGAGCTGGGTAAACTCTCTGCTATACAGGAGTTACAGGTTGGGCAGCAGGCTTGGCAGATTCGGCTTTCCATTGTTGAGTCCAGGTTTGTCAGGTTTGCATTAACGAGTGCCAAGATTGACTGGGCATCATTAATACAACGTTCAATTCTACGATTGGAGAGAGTGGTTTGTGATACTGATTGATAGCAATCGTCTAGTGCGTTTGCAAAGTTTACAAACGCTGTAGCTGATTTTTCGTTATAGGTGTTGGTATTCTCCTTCAGGTCATTAATTTGCGTTTTTGCATTCGTGACGTTATCTCTTAGATTATTGGCAATAGTAAATTGCGTTGAATGCGCCCGGTACGCATTATTTATTTGTCCCCAGGTTGAATCGTGTGTATTTGAGTCGCTTGTTTCGCTATCCTGTGATGCAGTTATGTTTTGAGAGTTCTGTAATGCTTGTAGTTTTTGTATATGGTCTTCCAGAAGTTGCTTGATAGCGTGTTCTTTTTGTTTTTGTGTTTTATAGAGTGATTTTCTTTCCTGTGCGAGCTCTCCCACATGGTGCTTTTCATAATGCAGATAACGATTGTAGGCAAATTCAGCCACCAGTCTTAATCCATAAATCGCGCCTGCAGGAACTAAGACAAATGAAAGCATAAACGTAAAAGTTATATTAAAAACAGTGATAACGAAGTCGAGAAGAGATTTTACCATGCAATCAATTGTTTTTTTCAAGCATGGCAATGCAACTTTAGGTTCAGTTCCAGTCATTGCAGTTACACTATATCCATTAGCGCTTGGCAATTGGCTATTAAGTGGACCGGTGCCTGTCTGATTTGTACTGAATGAGGGTACAGCTCTAACATCCATGTTATATCCACTGCTTTAGTTGGTTTTCAGGTTTTATCATACTATTTTGACATGATTTTTTGCCGAAAGTTCATTGTTGAGTAACAGCTTGTTATAAATAAACTTGTAATTCTTACTTAAGTATCAGAAGGTTAATGATAGGTTTAATGAATTAGTCGCAGGACGAGATTAATTGTAGTACTGGAGAGTGATGGGAAAAAAAGGATTTTCAGATGCCAAGATATCGAATTGAACCTATTGATGAATCAGATAGTATTTGGCTGGAATACGACTGTGAAATACTGGTTGTTGAGGCGGATAATGAACAACAAGCCCGTTTTCTTGCTGCAAACCGTATGGCTGGACAAAAACTGGCAGCCAATAAGGGAACTGCAATGCCTTTGCCTCCACCACTGGTGAAAAAGCAGACACGCTGTATAAGCCTGAAGTAAGCAATTTAACGGGTTTGTTTACAACTATTATAAAAAGACTGACGGAAAGGGAGCGTCACAATGACAGATAAACGATTGCCATTTGCGATTGTTTTATCGGGTTTTATTCTATTTGGTTCTGAAGCAATGGCCCAGGAGCCTGACCGCAGTGGCGGCCAGCGTGTTACAAAAGAACAATTGAAAAACATGACGCCTGAGCAGCGTCGGGCCTGGTGGAAAAGCCTTTCCCCGGAGCAGCGCGAGAAAATCAAGGCCAAACGCCGGGCCAAGGGTGAACATAAGGGACATAACCATCCTCGCGGGAAAGCGGGAGACCATGATGGACATGACCACGAACGTTCAGGTAGCCATAAGAAACACCCTAAAAAGCACGATGATCACGATCACGGGGATGATCATTAAAAGCCAGCCTCCTGAGCCGTACCCTGTTGAGCCGGCCCTTCTAACCTAACCTGCCTTTTTGGCAGGTTTTTTCTATTTGATTTCGGCCATTATTCCCGGATTGCCGTTCCGGCATTGCCCTTTCTTTTTGGGCATTTCACACACTCAGCTGGGCAGGGAATAATAACGTCATCATTCATGACACCGGACTCTGACAGGGCCGGTGGTCAATACCTTGGCGGGAGAACAGGACAATGCTCGGTATTCTGGGAGGCATGGGACCTCTGGCAACCATCGATTTCATGCAGAAAGTCGTCATGCGCTGCGGGGTAGGCTCTGACCAGGAGCATATCCCCATGCTGGTGCACAATGTCCCCCAGATTCCGGATCGCAGTGCCTGTATCCTGAAAGGTAGTGAAGACCCCTTCCCAGCCATGCTCGATGGGTTGCATCGGCTGGAAGATAGCGGCGCCACCTGTGTTGTGATTCCTTGTAATACCGCCCATTTCTGGTTTGAACGACTTCAGGCCGAGATCTCCATTACTATGATCAGTATTCTGGATTGCGTCATGGCTGAGATTCAGCAGCGGAACCTGTCGCGCATTGGCGTTATGGCGACATCAGCAACGGTATCAGCGGGTTTATACCAGAGCCGGATTGAGGCAATGGGTGGTCAGATGCTGTTGCCGGATGAACTGGGGCAGGCTCGCATGATGGAGGCGATCTACGCGATCAAGGCCGGCCGCATGATGGAAGGTAGCGCCATGATGGAAGCCATTTTTGCGGATTTACAGGGTCAGGGCGCTGAATCGGTGATCCTGGGATGTACGGAGATTCCGGTCGGTCTGGCCCGCCTGGCGATGGAACAACCGGAAGCCTGTCTGGATGCCACGGCGTTGCTGGCGGATGCTTGCGTCCATTGGTATTACGATAGTCCCGCATTGGCGGCCTGAGGATAGTCTGAAATACTTTGTCGCACCCATCCCCTCCCGTACCGGGCGTAAATTGAGTGACGGCATGAATCTCGAAACGAAATGGCTTGAAGACTTCCTGGCGCTGGCGGATCTGCGGAATTTCTCTCGTGCGGCCGCCCAGCGCAATGTGACGCAGCCAGCGTTCGGACGCCGCATCCGCTCCCTGGAGCAGGCGACGGGTATTGAACTCATAGACCGTGTCACTACGCCGGTCAGCCTGACCCCGCAGGGACGCCTGTTTCGCACAACTGCCCGTAACCTGCTCCGACAGATGGAGGAAGGTCTCAACCAGATTCATGGTCTGGATGAACCCGGAAGCCAGCCCATTGATTTTGCCGCCTCGCATTCCCTGTCGCTCTCTCAGTTACCCAATCTGCTCGAACATATGGGCAAGTTTGATGTTGCTACGCGCAGCCGGGTGGAAAGTATTGATATGGATCTGGCGGTGGAGGCCCTGCAGCAGGGACGCTGTGTTTTTCTGCTGGGATTTGATATTGATGCCCTGATGCAACCGCCCTTTGCCAGTTTGCCACTGGGCAAAACGTGGATGCGTCCGGTGTGCGCCAGTGATTCGGAGGGAACCCCCCTGTTCCAACTGGAAGCCGGACAGCCATTACCTTTGCTTCGGTACAGTCCGGGCTCACATATGGGGCGCCGGGTGAATACCTTGCTGAAAAAAAGTGCGGATAGCTTGCAGTTCCGCTCGGTCATGGAATCGTCTCTGACGGATTTATTGAAGGTAATGGCACTACGGGGCAAAGGTATAGTCTGGTTGCCGGATTATGCCATTACGGAAGAGTTACTTTGTGGACAACTTCAGCCATTAGGCGGAGACGAATGGTGTATTGCTGTGGATGTGGTGTTGTATCGCAATGATGTCAGGTTGCATGCGGGTGCTGAACGATTCTGGTCATTACTGGCGAAACAGTGTGCCGCTGGTTGGTTGTTGCCCATGTGACCAGCAGCGTTGAGAGGAAGCGTAACCTTTATGGTTGACTGCTTTGGGAATCGTCTTGTCTGTCACGCTTGAGCCGGCGATCAGGGAATCGGGCGTTCAAGGCTTTCTGGAGCCGTGTATTGTAGAACTCCCGGAGGTTCCTGAGGTCATCTTCGTCCAGGTCACTATCTGCCAGACGGGTAAAAAGATCCCCAGGCGTAGCATCAAAACCGTGGTTATCCGTGACGAAAGCAATATGCTCAATAATGAATGGCTTGGCGTGCTCAATAATGTTCTTCAGCTCTTCTTCCTGCTGAGCGAGCGTGAGACCATCCGCACGGGGTATCAGCAAAATCTTGTCATAACCGGGGCGGCCAAAGAGGCGTCTGTGCCACTTGGCAACACCCGCTGCCACCAAAACCGCGTTAACCAGTGGGCGAATAACCTTCTTGCGTTTATCGTGAGCATCCATCGCCCACGCAAGAAAATCCTTGTATTGCTTGACCAGCCCTCTGTTTTTCAGCCTGTCCCTGATCATGATAATGGACGTCCTTTCCGTGTTTTTTTGAACGCATTTTTTTAGTCTAGACAATCTGCGGTGATTCAGCCGAACCCGCTGGGTTAGAGGGAGTCTCTGGTGAAAATGTTATTGCATGGCAAGGTAATTGCTGTGCTCGACTCGAACGTTGCGGTCGTTCTGATAACTGTCATTGACCTTGAAGTGAAGGCGGTATGCCGTGTTAGCATTGCCCGCTATCTGCTCAGTGTCTTATGAAATACGACGCTTTTATAAAGCGTATATAGGACCAATGGACGAGCAGATGGCTCCGCCAGCCTTGGTTTTTCTGTGATAACAACGCGTGTGTCCACCAACGGTGTTTTGTCATGGAACAGTCATCAAACTGACCGCGAGTGTTCATAAACGGACTTTACGATCAGCCACACGTCATAAAACAACTAAAGACTGCTCATGAAAACACCATTCAAACGTTCCATCATTTTCGGCGTGTTATCCTCCGCCGTCCTTATGGCGGGATGCCAGTCGACCGATCAGCAGGTCGCTGCCGCCAAGCCAGACGTCAAGAATGTCATCATGATGATTGGTGATGGCATGGGGCCACAGCAAGTTGGCCTGTTGCAGGAATATGCCACTAACGCACCGGGGTCCATCTATCAGGGTGAGCCGACAGGTATGGCGAAATTCATGGAGGCCGGCGTGTTGGGCATGTCTCAGCACAATCCGGCGTATCATATCGTTGTCGACTCAGCCAGCTCTGCCTCCCAGCTGGCGACGGGTGAGCCCTCACGGGTGCTCTCTCTGATTAATACGCAGATACTGGCTCTCCAAGCCTGTTTTCACAGGTTATTCGTTCCCATAGCTGATCCCAGCGTCCTTTTGTCTCTGTCAGTGCCCGCATGCCAAGC
>MUIA01000404.1 GCA_002084115.1 Oceanospirillales bacterium LUC14_002_19_P2
AAACCGGTTGCGGTTGTTTTGCCAAAAGAGGACAGAAGGTAGTCAGAGTACAGCTCAATCAGATCGTGTTTCATACCGGCAATAATGCCGTATTTTCAGTCTTGTGCGTAACTTGAGCTGATAAGTCAGCGAGCCGGCATCCTTGCTATAGATACCGGTCATAACTTTCATCAGGGTGGATTTACCTGCGCCATTTTCGCCGAGCAACGCCATCACGCGTCCGGGATAGACGCGCAGTGTCGCCTCATTCAGCGCCTTGACGCCGGGAAACGTTTTCACGATTCCCGTCATTTCCAGGACAGGTTGCACGCTTCTGACCGACATCAGAACACAACCCCGGATTCGAGGATGATGTTGGCATAAGGGGTGAATTCGCCTGTGCGAACAATGCCCATCGAATCCTTGGTCGCCACCTTGAAAGCCTCATGGGAGACTTTCAGCACCTCGACCAGCTGCCCCTGGTCAGAAGAAAGCTGACCGATACGGGACATCAGCGCCTGATACAGTTCCGGGCTGGTGCTTGCCATTTCTTCGGCAATGATGACGGATTCTACCTGCATTTCTGCCAGCAGAACCTCAAGGGTTTCCAGGAAACCCGGCACACCTTCGGTGAGGGCCAGGTCGATACGGTGGCTGCCAGGCGGAATCGGCAACCCGGCGTCGGCGACGGTCACAGACTGGCCATGCCCCAGTGAGGCGATCAGCCCGGACAGTTCGGAATTGAGGAGTCTGCCTTTCTTCATGCGTTATCACGATACTGCAGTGATGAGAGAAAACGTTTACGCAAACGTTTTCCTGAATGGATGCGGACTATAAAGCAGAGACTTTTGCTACGCCATTGACGCAGATCAAAAAACAACAACACCAAACGCGAGCCAACGCGATTGCCAACAGATTCGAACAGCATATGAACACACAGGATAGTCGCTGCCGGACAGCCACGCCTTCTGATAGACTTCCCTTGTTATCACCCTATACAGACAAACTAGCCATGATTATCCCGCCCAATATGCTGGAAGAAGCCACTCTGAAAAACCTGGTAGAGGAGTTCGTCACCCGTAATGGTACTGATAATGGCGATGATTCTTCGCTGCAGCAGCGGGTTAATGCGGTGATGAATCAACTCGCGCTGAAGCAGGTGGTGATCGTTTATGATGATGTGACAGAAACGGCCAACATCGTTCCGGCAGACACCGTAGCAATGGCTTAAGCATGCTATTGGCCAGCAAACAGCATGCTTTTGAATGGATCAACCGATTTCTCGATGGGGTAGAAGACGCCATCAAGACACCGGTGAAAGACTGGGAAGAGGCATCAGTACAAGCAAAGAAACCACTGGTTTGCCGGTATTGCCTGAGCCCAATCCCAACAGAAGCCGCTGCTATCAGCATGGCCGGGCAGCATTATCACAGCCAGTGCAACCCCCATGGCTACTTTTTTCATTTTGGCTGTTTCAGCGACGCGCCGGGTTGCCGGATCATCGGTGATCCGGCAACCACGGACAGCTGGTTCAACGGCTATGCCTGGCAAATCGCCAACTGTGGTCATTGCCAGGTGCATCTGGGCTGGTACTTTTCCGGGCAATCGCCAACCTTCTTCGGTTTATTGCATAACCGTTTGATGCATACACCATAAACCCTGTCATATCCATAGCAGTCCGACCGTCAATGACACACATCAGCACTTATGTACTTGGGCATTGCCGGTTTGGCATCAACTCACTGGATTACGCACTTCCGTTCAGCCGACAGATCACGGATAGTCAGGGCATCGGATAAAAACACCCTGACCTGACGAGAAGCTGTCCATGTTCACGCTGTTGAAAAATGCCAATCTCTACGCCCCGGAACCCATGGGAAAAAAGGATGTTCTGATCTGCCAACATCTTATTGCCCATATTGCCGATCACATCGACAGCGCGGGCCTGCCTGGCCCTTGTGACATCCAGGACCTGGAAGGCGCCATTCTCGCCCCCGGCCTTATTGATCAGCATATCCATCTCATTGGCGGTGGCGGTGAGGGTGGCTTCCACAGCCGTACACCCCAGGTCACTCTGTCCAAGCTGGCGCAGGCCGGCATTACTACCGTAGTCGGCGTCATGGGAACGGATGGCACCACACGCACGCAGCGGGATCTTTTTGCCAAAGCCAAGGCACTGGAAACCGAAGGCATCACCGCCTACATACACACCGGCTCCTATGAAGTGCCAACCCGAACCATCACCGGTGCGATCCGTGATGACCTGGTATTTCTTGATAATGTACTCGGTGTGAAGATTGCGCTTGCCGACCATCGCTACTCATTTCCAACCACGGATGAACTGGCACGCATCGTGTCCGACATCCGTATAGCCGGGATGATATCCGGCAAAAAAGGTCTGCTGCATATCCATATGGGTGAGCTGGAGCAGCCTTTCGCACAGATCAATACCCTGCTTGATAAAGGCCTCGCTATCCAGCATTTCTCTCCAACCCATGTCAGCCGTGCACCGCATGTTTTTTATGAAGCGATCCAATTCGCCAAGCGTGGCGGCTTCATTGATATGACTCCGGATGCCAGCTATGCCGATCCTGTCGATTTGCTGTACAAGGCGCTGGAGGCAGGGGTACCCGCCAGCCGGATCACCTTCAGCTCAGATGGCAATGGCAGCATGCCAGTTTTTGATCAGTCAGGAACACTGACAGGCATCACGGCAGCTCCGGTCAATGCCTGCCTGAAGACATTGCAGAAACTGGCTCAATCCACAATGCCGCTTGAAAAAGCACTGCCCTTTTTTAGCACAAACGTTGCAAATTCTCTGGGTATTCAGAAAGGACAAATAGCAGCAGGAAAATCGGCTGACTTCATGATATTGACTGAAGACTGCCAGTTATTACATACATTGTCTCGGGGAGATTTTCTGCTTCGTGATGGACAAGTCTTCAAAAAAGGTAATTTTGAATAAGTCCTATATAAAGTTAAGGGAAAGAGGCATTGCGATGCCTCCCTGCTCAAAAAAATAAAAAATAGCTATTAAAAACACTATTCAATTATCCTTTTGGAATATATAACCATCAAATTTTTATGTGAACTATTTAATCAACTGCCAGTCCAAAGAAGTAAGAAAGGAATATTCATTGAATAGCAAAGGCAGGAGAAAGGAATATGTTTGCCAACATTGCAAGAGCATCATCTATAATGGTAACGGGATTTGCAGGTCGCTCCCTCGCCGTGCAATATATGCCTACGTTCGTGAACTGGGGCGTTAATCGGTGCGTCTCAGGCGTGGCAGCACAATATCTCTGCAAATTCATGATCAATGGCTTTTTAGGCCCTTATTATGCGCCAATTGGCAGTGTTCTTGGAGCAGGGCTTGCAGCAATATCACCATCGCCTAAAACCATTAAAGAACACACCATTCAACCAGCATCCAATGCGCTAACAAATTATTGCCGAGAAAGTCATTTCCAGGCACTTTCAAAGGCTGATGATACTGAGGATAAAGATTCAACAGAAAACGACGTCTATGCATCGCCCGTTTTTGGTGCATTCAGACTTAAGCTCGTGGGAAACGATGATGAAGCTATAGAGATCGAAAAGGGCCACCAAGCGGATATCGAGAAACAGTTACCAAACAATGAGACAATTTCAACTCATAGCACTTTAACCGATGATGGCTTTACTCTGGTTGACAAGTATTTGGATAAATATGAGATGCGCACACTAAGAAACGGCTAAGTTACCCCTGATGGTTGGTTGACCTATACTCCCTGAACCATCCGGCTATCAGGGGATGACTGTTATGAATTCCAGCCTCTTTCAAAATTTCATTGATGCGATTTCGTTATTAACTGTCAGCCAGATAAATATCCTTAACGAAGCGCTGGCATTCGTTGCGGTAACTAAAGCAGGAGATGATGACGCAGAGGCTATGCGC
>MUIA01000256.1 GCA_002084115.1 Oceanospirillales bacterium LUC14_002_19_P2
GTGATCTGCATTGCCATGAAAAAGAGGTAGAGAATATATTGAGAGCAGCATAAGGTGCTATTGCAGAATAAGGTCATCGCCTATGCCACTGAATTGGGCTTTTGCAACAGCCTCTATAGCTCTTTCCTGTTCTATTGCCTGTTGTTTGTTCTGCTCTGGTTGCCGCTGCCTTTTGGCAGTAAGCCGGAATGGGCCATGGGAATACTCCAGATACTGGTGTTTGTGCTGGCTGCTTTCTGGCTGGTGGGATACGCCTTCAAGGCTGTGAGTCTGACGCCGGGTTTTCGAAAAGGTCTGCCGGTACTGGCTTCACTTTTATTGGTAGCGGGTTGGTTGGAGATACAGTCTCTGTCTTTGCCGGCCTCCATGGTAAAAGGGTTGTCACCTGTTGCTTACCAATTTCAGGTGGATGCCGCCAACTCACTGGGGCAGACGTTACCGGATGCCTTTTCGCTTTCTCTCGATCCTTTTGCTTCACACCTGCATGCGATGCTGACGCTGGCTTACGCACTGTTGTTTGCACTGGCGTTGTTGCTGGTCAACGATCAGCGGCGTTTGAAATGGCTGGCATGGGTGATTGTTGTCGGGGGCGGCTTTCAGGCGGTCTTTGGTGTCCTCAGCACATTGTCTGGCTTGGAATGGAGCTTTTTCGTCGACAAGGAAGCAGGGCGGGGGGTTGCCACAGGAACCTTCGTCAACCGGAATAACTTTGCCGGGCACCTGAAAATGGCAATGGCTATTGGGATTGGCCTGCTGGTGTCACAGTTGCAGGAGAAGCGCGCGCGGGACCGGATGGAATGGTTACGCAATACGCTGAAAACGCTCATGAGCAGCAAGGTGCTGTTACGGGCAATTCTTGCTGCCATGGTCATTGGTTTGGTGATGTCGCGTTCCCGCATGGGGAATACGGCCTTTTTCTCAAGTTTGCTGGCGACGGGTTTTCTTTATGCGGTCTGTCGGAAAACGCTGTCCCGCGGGATGATCATCCTGTTCCTGAGTTTGATTGTGATCGACACGGTGATTGTCAGCCAGTGGTTTGGTCTCGATAAAGTGGTTGAGCGTATTGAGCAGACCCGGATGGATACGGAGTTGCGTGCGGATGTGAACCCGGTGTCTCTGGTCATCATCGGTGATTTTTCGTTGACCGGCTCTGGTGCAGGCAGTTTTTATACGACGTTACCTGCTTATCATGACGGCACCTGGCGTGGCTTCTTCGATCTCGCCCATAACGATTATCTGCAGTTTCCCCTGAAATTTGGCGTGCCCGCTTTCCTGTTGCTGGTCTTTTCTGTGGTGTTTGGCTTATGGCAGGCCATTCAGACCATGAGGCAGCGGCGCAACAGGCTTTATATCGGAATGGGGTTTGGTGCCACCATGGGGCTGGTGGCATTGTTGATCCATTCGACGGTGGACTTTAACCTCCAGATTCCCGCCAATGCGGCACTGTTTGTCGTGTTGCTGGCCATAGGGGTTTTGGCGCGATATCTACCGACGCCCAAGGCAGGGAAGCGGCTTTGATGGGCGTCAGGGTAAAGCGGTGGGTTCAGAGGCAGCCGTGTTGCAGCAGGTAATCACTGGATGGGTCAATCAGTGCAATACCATCCAGCGTATTTTTACCCAACAGGATCTTTTCATTAAAGGCGGAGCGTTCTGTCAGGCTGAAAGCGGTTGTGGTCGTTATGGGGCCGAGTGAAATGGCGGTTTCTATGACCGGGCGTTTGGTTGGTTTGCCACTGTGGGTTTGTATCCAGGCATAGCGTTTCAGGGGTTTGACCAAACGCAGCATTTGCGCCTGATGGTCATCTTTCGGGATATTGAAGTACACCCAGCGAGAACCGTTGGTATGGGTTTTGACTTCAATGTCCCGTGGATCCATGGAGGAGAGGGTTGAGCCGGAGTCAATCAGCGTTGTCAGGTTGACGGCGTGGTGGTCGATCTGGTGAGTCATTTCCCGGTTGCCCAGAATGTAACGATCACCATGCTGGCAGACTGACGTTGTTTCTCCCGTTGTAACCTCCGACATCAGTGTCAAAAGAAACAAAAAAAATCCTTGAGTAAGCACTGACCGTTGTTGGTGATTCCTTTCGGAAAGATACGGCATAAAAGGCGTTCCCTCTGCGCTTTCGGTATCTTTGGTGTTCTTTTTAGTTATAGACGCTTTTGTGCCTTTCACGGTTTGTTGAGCTTTTCAGCACACGCTTCAGGGTGGTGTTGTCTGCCGCAGTCTTCGCTGTCTCTCCTTATTTCGCTTTCCATCAATAAACGGTACGCTTCGCACCGTTTTTTTCTAAGAACCTGCTGCCGTTTCATCCATGATTGATATTCATAACCACATCATTCCCCGTATTGATGACGGGGCTGCCGTCATGGCTGACGCCCTGGCGTTGCTGAACCTTGCTGTTGCCGATGGCATTACCCATGTGGTCTGTACGCCCCATATGCATGCCGGTCGTTATGACAATGATAGTGAGACTATCCGGCCAGCCTTCGATGCTCTGCAGCAGGCGGCAGTTGAAGCGTCCCTGCCTGTGTCCCTGGCGATGGCGGCTGAGGTTCGGATCAGTGATGAATTTATGGTGCAGCTGCGCCGTGGAAAGGTGCCGATGCTCGGGCAGTGGGAAGGCAGTGATTGTGTACTGCTGGAAATGCCCCACCAAAACCTGCCAATGGGTATCGATAACCTGCTGGCCTGGTTGCAGCGCCAGAATGTTCGCGCGGTGATTGCGCACCCGGAAAGGAACAAGGAGTTAATGCGTCATCCGGAACGGAGCCTGAAACTGGTGGAGCGCGGTGTACTGTTCCAGGTGACGGCCGGGTCGGTTGCCGGTCACTTCGGTAGTCAGACGCAGGAGACGGCACGGTGGTTGCTGGATCGTGAACTGGTTCAGTTTGTTGCATCTGATGCCCATCATGCGGTCAGGCGTCCGCCGGCAATGGGCGCTGCAGCGACAGTATTGGATGACTGGTATGGCGTGGAAACCCGTCAACAGTTAACGGAACACTTGCCTCGCCAGCTGACAGCGTGCCTGTTTGGAGATAGTGCATGAAGGTACAGATGAATCA
The DNA here is from genome assembly GCA_002084115.1 of Oceanospirillales bacterium LUC14_002_19_P2. Classification (GTDB taxonomy): domain Bacteria; phylum Pseudomonadota; class Gammaproteobacteria; order Pseudomonadales; family Endozoicomonadaceae; genus Kistimonas. Next base: position 3,064 of record MUIA01000256.1, read on the forward strand.
GCGACGACTGGTCAATTTTTTTGTCGTGGCAGCTGGTCTGGTACTACTGGTGATGGCGGCGGCAGATGCCATGCAGTTGGTCAAGGCGGGTGCCTTTAATAATCAGACGGAAGCGTATCTCGATTTCTGGCGTGAGCAGCAGAAGAAACAGCCGGATGAGTTTCAGCTGAAGCCACGTAATTATGATATTGCGCTGCAGGGCGCTGAACAGGCGTTGGCCGCTTTGCCGGATTCGCCTGAGCAATGGGTGTTGAAAGCCCGTGTCGAGGATTGGGGGCGACAGTATGGTTTGCTCCAATCCGGCGATGAGAATGACAGCGAATCAGTACAAGAGAATCCGTTACTGGATACCTGGCATCATGCGATAGCCCTTCGGCCAGCCTGGCCTTATGCCTGGTCGGATTACGCTATGGCAAGGGCGCAGTTTTCGTTGATTGATGCAGAGTTTGAGACGGCGCTGTTCAGGGCAAATCAACTGGGGCCCTGGGAAGAGCGGGTGCTCGAAAACAGTGCGCTGCTGGGTATGCATTACCATGACTGGTTGAGTCAGCCCTTGCAGGCGACACTGCAGGACAGTCTTCAGCGACTGACAGAACGTTACCCTTATAAAGCCGTGAGTATTGCCCGACGTTATGGGCGTGCGGATGAATTGTGCCCGTGGTTGTCGAACCCTGAACGTGTGCGGGAATGTTTGTGATTGGTTCCTGTATGAGTGCTTCGTTAGCTTGAGAGGCTGTCGCGAAACCAGTATCAACGGGTAATATACACACAGCTGCAGATAGCCCGTAACGACCAATGACAACAAAGCAAAAAATTGACCTCTGCCGAACTCCAGAATTCGATTTTTTCTC
>MUIA01000224.1 GCA_002084115.1 Oceanospirillales bacterium LUC14_002_19_P2
CGAGGTGATCTGCATTGCCATGAAAAAGAGGTAGAGAATATATTGAGAGCAGCATAAGGTGCTATTGCAGAATAAGGTCATCGCCTATGCCACTGAATTGGGCTTTTGCAACAGCCTCTTTATACACAATGTGAAGTTTTCAATCGGGAATGAACGCTATACTCTCCCGTGTGTTAACGCAAGTCGAAACCTGCCGGAACGGAAAAAACACGTATTTTTACAGCTTCTGTCGCACCGGGTGCGCTCTTATAGTGGTACGATTACGCCAAAATTCTACCGTTGTCGTATTTCATTGCCATTCCATGACTGGCAATACGCCCATTCCGGGATAGACATCGGCTTTTACAACTAAAGAGCAACCTTGCTGACAGATACCCGTCTTACCGTCAGCAGTGATGGATGACTTGTCTGTGCCTGCACAGCTGAATGAGATACAGGAATGACCATAAGCAACCGATTTTCTATCAAGACGAGCCTCGCGCTTGCCGCTGGCTTCTCACTCCTGCTTGCAGGATGCAGCGATGATGCTGACAAGCAACAGGCAGCCGCACCGGCACCTGCGGTATCCGTAGTCAAGGTTGAGAACCGCCCCGTTGGGGATTACCGGGAATTTGTCGCCCGTACCGAAGCCGTCGAAGAAGTAAAGCTCCGCGCCCGGGTGGAAGGCTACCTGATCCGTCGTGACTTTATTGAAGGTGATCGGGTCGAAAAAGGTCAACTGTTGTTTCAGATTGATCCCGCCCCGTTTGAAGCCTCTATCAGCCAGGCCAAAGCCAACCTGAGTAGCAGCAAGGCAGAACTGATCCGTGCGGAAAAAGCGCTGAAACGTGGTCGTGAATTGTTTCCCAAAGGCTTTATCAGCCAGTCTTACGTGGACACACTGACCAGTAACGACGCCCAGGCCCGTGCGTCTGTACAGGCTCGTCAGGCGGAGCTCGAAACCGCCATGATCAACCTGTCATACACTCGCATCACCGCTCCTTTCAGTGGCGAAATCGGCAAAGCACGGTACAGTGTCGGCAATCTGGTCGGCCCGTCCAGTGAGCCACTGGCGGTGCTGACCAGCACTGACCCGATGTATGTTTCCTTCTCTGTCAATGACAAGGATGTGGTCAAATACATGGAACAGTATGCCGGTGGGCGTAGTGATCGCCCCATTGACTTTGACCTGTCCCTGCGACTGCCTACCGGCGGTGAATTCTCGCAACCAGGCACATTCAACTTTGCCAATACCCGTGCGGACGAAACCACAGGCACCATTAACATGCGTGCAGAGTTCCCCAACCCGGAAAACATCCTGCTCCCCGGCCTCTACGTCACCCTGATTGCCGAGAGCAAGGAAAAAACAGAAATGCCCTTGATCCCCCAGGCTGCTGTGCAGGAAAACCAACAGGGTCGCTTTGTACTTGTCGTCACCGCTGACAACAAGATTGAAACCCGGATGGTGGATATGGGTCGCCGCCTTGGCGCCATGTGGGTCGTCAACAAAGGGTTACAAATGGGCGAGCGTATTGTGGTCGAAGGTCTTCAGAAGGTACGCCCTGGTGTCGTTGTTAACCCGGTTCTGAAAACTATCGGTATGGAAACCGGCACCCTGTCCCAGCCTGCAGAACCGTCATCCCGCACTGCGACCGCCGGCACCTCACCTGAAGCCAGTGCAGGGGCCCAGTAATGATCAGTCAGTTTTTCATACACCGACCGAAGTTCGCCTTCGTCATATCGATAGTCATCACGCTGGCGGGGTTGATCTCCCTGTACACTCTGCCAGTCAACATGTACCCGGAACTGGCGCCACCCCAGGTGACCGTTTCCGCCGTCTACCCCGGCGCCAGCGCCAGTGTGGTGGAAGAATCAGTCATACGTCCGATTGAAGAGCAGATCAACGGCGTAGAGGATATGCTCTACATCGAATCGACCGCGTCCAACAATGGCTCTGCCACGATCACGGTCACCTTCAAGAGCGGTACCGATGACGACATGGCCCAGGTCAACGTCCAGAACCGGGTCGCCATTGCCGAATCCAGTCTGCCAGAAGAAGTGCGCCGCCAGGGTATCACCACCATCAAGGAGTCCAGCAACATGCTGATGGGTATCAACCTGTTTGCCAAAGGCAACAAGTTTGACCAGATATTCCTGAGTAACTATGCCACCAATTACTTGACCGAGCCCCTGGCACGTCTTGACGGTGTCGCCAAGGTTGAGGTCATGGGTGAAATGACCTACAGCATGCGGATCTGGCTGGATCCTGACAGCATGCACTCCCTGGACGTCACCGTTGCGGATATCCAGCAGGCACTGCAGGAGCAGAACACCATCGTTGCGGCCGGTAAACTGGGCCAGGGTCCTACACTGCCAGACCAGCAGTTTGAATATACCATTCAAACCCGTGGTCGGCTGGTCAGCCCGGAAGAGTTTGGCCAAGTCATTATCCGTGCCAAAACGGATGGCGCCATCGTTCGGCTGCGGGATGTGGCCAAAATCCAGATGGGATCAAAGACCTACAGCGCCAGCGCCAAGCTGAATAACAACCCGACAGCCTTTATCGTTATCTATCAGCTGCCGGATGCCAACGCGACCCAGGTAGCCAAAAGCGTTTACGCGGAGATCGACAAGCTTTCCAAGAACTTCCCCCAGGGCCTGGAATACCAGATCCCTTACGACACCACCAAATTCATTAATGCCTCTATTGATGAGGTGGTAACCACGCTTTATCAGGCGGTTGGTCTGGTTATCCTGGTTGTCTTCCTGTTCCTTCAGAACTGGCGTGCGACCCTGATTCCCTCCATCGCGATTCCGGTCTCCCTGATCGCTACGTTTGCGGTCATGAACGCCCTTGGGTACACGATCAACAGTATTACGTTATTTGGTCTGGTACTGGCGATCGGGGTGGTGGTCGATGACGCGATCGTCGTCATCGAGAACGTGGAACGATTAATCACCAAGGAGAAAATGGAACCGGTAGCCGCAACCCTGGAAGCCATGCGAGAGGTTACCGGCCCGGTTATTGCCACCACACTGGTTCTTTTAGCGGTTTTCGTCCCCGTTGGCTTTATGCCGGGCATTACCGGTGAGCTGTATAAACAGTTCTCGGTAACCATCTCTGTTGCGGTTCTGATCTCATCTGTCAACGCGCTGACCCTCAGTCCAGCGTTGTGCGTAGTCCTGCTGAAACAGGGTCGCATGGGGCATATGGCTTTCCTGAAGCCTTTTGAGCAATTCATCACCAAGCTCACCGCCGGTTATACCGGATGGGTACGCTGGATGCTGCGTCGCTCCACGCTGATGGGCGTCCTGTTCCTGGTACTGCTGGGCAGCACCGGTTTCCTAGCGAAAATCGTCCCCACCGGGTTCGTACCGGAAGAAGATCAGGGCTTTGTCTTCGTTGATGTTCAGCTGCCGGACGCCTCATCCGTCAACCGTACTGAAGACGTTATGCACCGTATCACCGATCTGGTACTACAGCAGAAGGGCGTCACGGACTTTATCTCCGTGTCCGGCTTCAGCCTGCTCGGTGGCGCTGGCTCCAACAATGCACTGGGCATTGCGGTACTGGAAGACTGGGCTGAACGAAAATCACCGGATCTTCAACTGGACGCTATCCTCGGTCGTATCCAGGGTACGCTCTGGACACTGCCGGATGCGCAGGCCATGGCCTTTAACCTGCCCCCGATTCCGGGTCTGGGCAGCACCGGCGGCTTCGACTTCCGTCTACAGGACACCATGAGCCGCAGCCCGCAGGAGCTGGCACAGGTGCTCAACGGCCTGATCTATGAAGCCAACCAGAATCCGGCACTTAACCGCATATTCAGCACCTACCGGGCCAATGTCCCCCAGTACTTCCTGGAAGTTGACCGGAACAAGGTTAAGGTGCAGGGCATCGCCATGTCAGACGTCTTCATGACCCTGCAGGCACAGTTGGGTTCGTTGTACATCAACGATTTCAACAAGTTTGGCCGTATCTACCAGGTGATCATCCAGGCTCAGACCGAGTACCGTGCGGAACCTCAGGATCTGCAACATTTCTATGTCCGTAACAAGGACGGTGAAATGGTGCCGCTTTCCACGTTCGCACGCCTGTCACCGATCCTGGGCCCAACCAGCCTGACCCACTTCAACCTCTACCGTTCTGCAACGGTGAATGGTCAGGCGTCACCCGGCCACAGTTCCGGTGATGCGATCAATGCCATGAAGGAACTGGGCACAAAACTACCGGATGGTTATACCTTCTCCTGGGCTGGTCAGTCCCTGCAGGAGATCCAGGCGGGCAACCTTGCACCGATCCTGTTCTCCCTGGCGCTGATCTTTGTATACCTGTTCCTCGTCGCCCAGTATGAAAGCTGGAACATACCGTTCGCGGTTATCGCCTCGGTACCGATCGCAGCGTTCGGCGCCATGGCGGGTCTATTCGTGACAGGTATGGTGAACGACATCTATGCCCAGATAGGTCTGGTACTACTGATAGGGATCTCGGCGAAAACGGCGATCCTGATTGTCGAATTCGCCATGGTTCAGCGACAACAGGGCAAGAGCATCTTTGATGCCGCCCTTAACGCCGCCGGCCTGCGATTCCGGGCAGTCATGATGACGGCACTTTCCTTCATTCTGAGCGTTATGCCGCTGGTTATTGCCAGTGGTGCGGGTGCCGCCAGCCGTCGTTCACTGGGTACCACGGTTATGTGCGGTATGCTCGCCGCCACAATCCTTGGCACACTGCTGACGCCGGTACTCTATAAGATCATCCAGGCCATGCGTGAGCGGGTGAAAGGTGAGTTGATCGAACACAACGATCCGGATCATAAGAGCCACACAGCCTAAAGACAAAAAGCCCGTCGACATGACGGGCTTTTCTTTTGCTCCTCAGTGCCGGCTAATATCGATTGCTCAATGCTGGCTGATATGAATACCAACCAATCTTGCCACCAGAACCGTCAAATAAAACTGGCCAATGAGCGCCTCCATGCTGGTGATGGCCTGAGCACCACGCGTTGCCGGCACAATGTCGCCATACCCCAGCGTAGACAGGGTGACAAAACTGAAATAGATAAACGTCGAAATATCGTGAATGCTGGCTAACCCTTCGCCATGGAATGAACCGGGCACCCAGAACTCCAACAACGTGTAAATAAAGGCGCCCTGCAATCCCAAAAGCAGATACACGCACATACTGCCATAGATGATATTCCGGTCGACCCGCTTTGCAGAAAAAATCAGCACAACCAACTCATAAATCACGTAACTGAAAAACAACAGGTTGGTCATATTATCCAGAAAGATAAACGCCGGTCGGTTATAGAGAACGGGCAACCATAACGTAATAAAGGTTGGGAGAGCCAGAAAACTGGCAATAATAAGGAACTTGCGTTTGTGGCTCAGAATATAAACGGATGCCACCAGCAACATTGATAATGACATCTTCAACATAAAGCCGGCTCGAATCACATCCGGCATGAAGGGAAACACCACTACCACGGTCATCAACATCAACAGCAGCATGGCAAACCCGAAACGGGGAACCTCAGACTGTCGAAAAGCACCCAGAAATACCATTCACCCTCCCTTCATATCCGCTCATACGATACAGCGTTATAGCACACGGATTTATCAGTCTTTACAGACATATATCCCTACTCATCAGTCACCCATCACGGTGCCTTCGCGGCGGGCATCGGCCGCACCTTCCAGCCCTTTTTCCGTGATAACAATGCCATGTAAACCACTGTTCAAGTAACGCTTATTGACCTGATATCCCATTGCTTTGAGGGGGGCTACCAGTTTTTCTGCTGTTGTACCGACTTCAATATCATAGGAACCGAATCGATTGATCAGGTGGGGTAACTGGATCGCTTCGTCGATCAGCATCTGCCAGTCCAGGTGGGCAATCAAGGTCTTTGTCACATACCCGATAATACGACTTCCGCCTGGCGACCCCACGACCAGGTAAGGCTTGTTATCACGCAACACGATGGTTGGTGCCATAGAGGAACGGGGGCGTTTACCCGGTTCTATCCGGTTGGCGACAGGCTTACCATCCTTGCTGGGACGAAATGAGAAATCGGTCATTTCGTTGTTCAACAGGAAACCTCTGACCATCAACCGCGAACCAAACGCATTCTCAATGGTCGATGTCATGGAAACCACATTGCCCTCGGTATCGACAATGCTCAGGTGTGTCGTTGATGGGAGTTCGATTGATTCGTCTTCAGCCCGTTCCAGATTTCTCTTACCGGGCGGTGTGCCAGGCTTGATGCGGGTAAGGGCGCGCTTGCTATTCAGTAATTCGCTGCGCTGCCTGAGATAATCTTTGTCTAGTAACCCCTCAGGCATGGAGACAAAGTCAGCATCCGCCATATAGTGACCACGATCCGCAAACGCCAAACGGGACGCATCCCCAATAAGCCGCCAACTTTCCGGATTCTCCGCCCCCAATTCAGTGAGATTGAATGGCTCCAGCATCCCCAGTATCTGCCCGACGGTCAGCCCACCGGAACTCGGAGGCCCCATACCGCAAACCGCATCACCCCGATACTCAATACAGACCGGTTCCCGTTCCCAGATCTGGTAATTGGCAAGATCTTCACGACTTAAAACACCGGGGTTGTCTGTCACAGAGCGCACTGCCGCGACGATGTCACGCCCGATTTCGCCGGCATAAAACGGTTCAATCCCCTTTTCGGCAATCAACGACAAGGTATTGGCAAAAATAACATTAGTCAGTAGGTCGCCTTCCTTTAGTGCCTCACCACCGGGGAAAAAGTAAGTCGCTGTCACCGGATAGCGACGTAGCCGCTGTTCATCTTTGGCAATCAACGCCGCCAACCGTTGGGACACCCTGAAACCGTCCTGTGCCAACCGGATGACAGGCTGGAATAACACCTCCCAATCCAGCTTGCCATAGCGTTCATGCAAACTGCGCATCAGCTTTAATGTACCGGGTGTTGCCACTGAGCGCCCACCCACTACAGCATCATAAAACGACAGAGGTTTTCCTTTTTCATCCAGGAACAAATCCGCAGTGACTGCCTGTGGCGCCGTTTCCCGACCATCCCAGCTCGTGAGTTTTCCCGCATCACTGTCGTAATAAACGACAAATGCACCACCAATACCAGATGACTGTGGTTCCACCAGGTTAAGCACTAGCTGGGCGGCAATCATGGCATCAACTGCGCTACCGCCTTCCCGGAGCATTTCATAACCAGCCTCGACCGCATGAGGATTGGCTGCCGCCACCATAAATTCACTGGCACGGATCCGCTCCTGGGACGTTGTCCCGGTTCCCTCTTCCGGCGCCACCGCGTCAGCAACGTCCGGTGAAGCCTGTAACGAAGCACCCTGCAACAACAAGCAGCCAGACAAAAGCCATGCAAGTCTGTTTCGCACTGCGGATTCCCCCACCCTTTTTATTCTCTTCCTAAAGCATACGGCAACGGACGTAGAGATAAAAAGCGAAAGCAGGAATTGCCAGAAAAAAAACGGCGCATGGCGCGCCGGAAAAGAGTAGGTGGCGTATTACAAGCTACTCACCGAGCTGCGAAGTACTGCTCCAGATCATCCGCACTGCCAATCAGGCGACCATTCAGGAATATCTGTGGCACAGTTCCAGCATTGGCAACCGCTCGAAGGACACGGGAAGCATGACTGCCCCGAACCAGAGAAATATTTTCATAGCTGATATCCCTATCTTCTAACATCGCTTTCGCACGGGCACAGTGGGGACATCCTTCCCGGGTGAACAATGCCCAGGCATCGGGCTCCTGCCAGTCGCTGCAGAGATAATTCAGCATGGTGTCGGCATCACTGACATGGAAAGGATCACCGGGCTCATCTGGCTCAATGAACATCTTGTCAACAATTCCATCTTTTACCAGCATTGAGTAACGCCAGCTACGCTGGCCGAATCCCAGTTCATTCTTGTCAACCAGCATCCCCATTCCACCGGAAAACTCACCATTGCCGTCCGGAATAAATGTGATATTTTCGGCATCCTGTTCTTTTTTCCATTCATTCATGACGAAGGTATCGTTAACCGATACACAGAGGATGGCATCGACACCCTGACGGCGGAACACATCTGCCAGCTCGTTGTAACGGGGCAGATGGGTCGATGAACAGGTTGGTGTAAATGCGCCAGGAAGGGAGAAGACAATTACCGTCTTGTCCTTGAACAGATCATCACTGGAAAGGTCTTTCCACTCTCCTTCTTCACGTACGCGGAACGTTACCTTTGGTACCGGCAGGCCTTCACGATTCTCCAACATTGCTGGCTCCTGATATAAAACCCATCATTACGTTGATACTCAGTATGCGGCCAACCGTTATACCAGTAAAAATAACTATTTTTTATCCTGTCGATAGGCAATGGGCATTAAAACTCCTCGTCGCCAAATGCCATCAACACCTGCTTGCCGGACTGAACATCCTTAAGCAGGATAGTGGTTTCCGCCAGCACCTTGGCCATGTATAAATCCGCAGACTTTATCTTGCTCTGGTAAAACCCGACATCGGGATCACCATCGGCCAGCATCTGCTCAGCCTTCAGGCTCATTTTCAGCCACAACCAGCCGATGGCGGTCAGCGCCAGCAGTCGAAGGTAAGGGGTTGCCCACTGGGCCGCTTCTTCCGGATCTTTCACACCTTCCTGCGCCAACCAGAATGTAGCCGCCTGCAGGTCTTCCCTAGCTGCGTTCACCGCAGGATAGTGGCGATGATGACTGTATGCTTTCAGCTCCGTGTCCAGCAGTTGTAGAAAACCGCGAATCAACCGCCCCCCCTGCATGGGTAACTTCCGCCCCACCAGATCCAACGCCTGAATACCGTTGGTGCCTTCATAAATACGGGTGATACGAACATCGCGTACCAGCTGTTCAATGCCCCAGTCCCGGGTAAACCCTGAACCGCCCAGCGTCTGTAGAGCCAGATTACAGCAGTCAAACCCCTCATCGGTCAGGTGAGCTTTAACCACCGGCGTCATCAGCTGGACGATATCATCCGCCTGCTCACGGACGATTTCATCATCGTGATGATGGCTGATATCAATGTGCATAGCCGTCCAGTATAGTGGACCCCACTATCAAGACAGTAAATCCACAAATTTAAGTTAAGTCCTGGTAGTTGGTTGATTGTTCCTCATGCAAAGTGAATTGCCTGAGGGGTTCTGTAATCAAGCGACTGGTG
>MUIA01000070.1 GCA_002084115.1 Oceanospirillales bacterium LUC14_002_19_P2
AGAAAAAATCGAATTGTGGAGTTCGGCAGAGGTCAATTTTTTGCTTTGTTGTCATTGGTCGTTACGGGCTATCTGCAGCTGTGTGTATATTACCCGTTGATACTGGTTTCGCGACAGCCTCCATAGTCAGAATAAAAATTCTCAAACATCTGGATATTATGGCATTGTAAAAAAAGCAATCACTTCGCCATACGTATCATTTTATGGAGTAAACGGATACATGATCCAGAAATGCCTGTTCCCCGCCGCTGGTTATGGCACTCGCTTTCTTCCAGCAACGAAATCAATGCCCAAGGAAATGATGCCGGTTGTAAACAAACCGCTCATTGAATATGGCGTTGACGAAGCCATGCAGGCGGGTTTGAACGAAATCTGTATTGTGACGGGTCGTGGAAAACGAGCCCTTGAAGATCATTTCGACATCAATTACGAACTGGAACACCAGATCGCGGGTACGGGTAAAGAAGCGTATCTCAACGGCATTCGTGACATCATGAATGAATGCACCTTTTCGTATACCCGACAGACTGAAATGAAAGGGCTCGACCATGCCATTTTGACCGGACGGACACTGGTCGGTGAACAACCTTTTGCCGTCGTACTAGCCGACGACTTCTGCCTGAACCCGGAAGGTGATGGTGTTTTGGCGCAAATGGTGGCTTTATATAAACAGTTTCGCTGCTCTATTGTAGCCGTTGAAGAAGTACCACAGGATCAGGTTCACAAATACGGCGTGATTGCGGGCGAAATGATCCGTGATGATATCTATCGGGTGGATACGATGGTAGAAAAGCCCTCCCCTGACGAAGCGCCCAGTAATCTTGCCATTATTGGCCGCTATATTCTGACGCCAGATATCTTCGATATTCTGAAAGATACTGAGCCCGGCAAGAATGGCGAACTGCAAATCACGGATGCCTTGCTGAAACAGGCCCAGAATGGTTGCGTTATGGCTTATCAATTCAAGGGACAACGCTTCGATTGTGGCAGCGTGGAAGGGTTCATTGAAGCTACAAACTACTGCTACAACACTATCTACGCCCAATAATGCGCTTTGTGTTCAGGGCTCATTCATTTTAGAGCCCTGACGCTATTTTTCTGTATCAACCGATCTTCAAATATTCCCCCGCACCACCGACATGCTGACGAGCGCCAACAGATCCTTCCAGAGTCAGTACCTCAAACACATCATCAGTGATTGTCGCTGAAAATTGCTGCAACTCTTCCAGCGTCATCTGGGAGAGATCCTTCCCTGAATTCACACCATAAGCCACTGCCTTACCCACCACTTCGTGGGCATCACGGAATGGCATGCCCTTCTTCACCAAGTAATCGGCGAGATCCGTTGCCGTCGCAAATCCTTTCATTGCCGCGGACCGCATGCTTTCCTTTCGTGAACGGATGTGGGGTACCATATCTGCAAACGCACGCAAACTGTCACGCACAGTATCCACTGCATCGAACAGCGGCTCCTTGTCTTCCTGATTGTCCTTGTTATACGCCAGTGGCTGGCCTTTCATCAGTGTCAGCAAGGACATCAAATGCCCATTAACCCTCCCCGTTTTGCCCCGTACCAACTCAGGAACATCCGGATTTTTCTTCTGGGGCATGATGGAAGAACCGGTGCAGAAACGGTCAGGTAACTCAACGAAATCAAACTGGGCCGAAGTCCACAGCACCAGTTCTTCAGACATCCGCGACAGGTGGGTCATGATCAGTGCGGCAACACTGCAGAATTCTATGGCAAAGTCCCGATCACTGACCGCATCCAGCGAGTTCGCTGCCGGACGGTCAAACCCCAGTAATTCAGCGGTATATTCACGATCTATCGGGTAGGTGGTTCCCGCCAGCGCCGCAGCCCCTAACGGGCAGATATTCACTCGCTTACGACAATCTTGAAGACGCTCAGCATCACGCAAGAGCATTTCACGCCAGGCTCGCAAATGATGACCAAAGGTAACCGGCTGCGCTGTCTGCAGATGGGTAAAGCCCGGCATAATAGTCTGGGATTCCTGGTCTGCCAGCACACTTAAGCCCTGTTCGAGACGCGTCAACTCTCCAGAGATAGTATCGATTTCATCACGGAGCCAGAGCCGAATATCAGTGGCCACCTGATCGTTCCGTGAACGCCCCGTGTGCAGCTTCTTGCCAGCAATGCCAATTTTATCGGTCAAACGAGCCTCGATATTCATATGAATATCTTCAAGCTCAATGGACCACTCAAACTGTCCCTGCTCAATCTCCTGACGAATGGCCTCAAGACCGGCTATGATGTCCGCCAGCTCTTTGTCAGTCAGCAGGTTACACTTGTTCAGCATCTTCGCGTGGGCGATGGAACCCGCGATATCATGCCGATAGAGTCGCTGGTCAAACTGGATTGATGCGGTAAAGCGGGCAACAAAGGCGTCGACCGGTTCACTGAAACGTCCGCCCCATTGCTGATTGGTATTGTTGTTATCACTCATCACTGCCACTCGTTTGCCGGTTACTGCCAACACAGGGAGAATAGAACACCAGACGTGCTGATGCCGGGCATCATTATAACCACTGCCCCGCCGAATAATATAAAAGCCTGCGGGATTGACCCGATTCAGTGTTGCCGGTGTAAGCAGTGACCCAAAGAACAAACACAATATCGTCTGCCCAGGCAGACCCAAGGAATCACAACCCTTTATGAAGCACTTGAGGTCAGCATCATCGCAACCGGCGGATTATCCGGATTTTTTCCTGCCTGATCTCTGCACCCCGAAAGCCGTGCTACTTCTCGTTCTGGTTGCCGAGCTGTTTGTCCTGGTGCTGGTGCTGGCCATGCCGGAACCGGGGTTTGACTGGAATTACCTGGCCCTGACATCACTGTTTGTGCAATGGATTGTGCTGGTCTGCGCCGCACTGCTCTGTCGATTGCGCCGGCTACTGGCGCGGTGTTCGATTCCCACTATCACGATCGCCAGTCTGGCGCTTTGTGTGACCGTCACGCTGGTCTTCACCCTGGGAGCTGAATACTTCTTCTACCAGCTTGAAGCCGGACTGGAAGCCGCTGTCATCAATGACTGGCTGTTGTTACGCAATGGCCTGATTGCCGCCATCATCACCGGCATCCTTCTGCGCTACTTCTATCTCCAGAAAGAGCTTAGCCGTCAGCAGCAGGCAGAGCTTCAGGCTCGTATTCAGTCACTACAGTCGCGCATTCATCCCCATTTTCTGTTCAACAGCATGAACAGCATCGCCAGTCTGATTCATATTGCCCCTGACAAAGCTGAGCAGGTTGTGGAAGACCTATCCGACCTGTTTCGCGCCAGCCTGGCGGAAACCAGCGTGGAGATTCCTTTGAAACAGGAAATCGAACTCTCCCGCCGTTATGTCAATATTGAAAAATACCGCTTTGGCGATCGTTTGACCCTGCAGTGGCATATTGCCGATCTGCCAGAGGATGTGATGATTCCCCAGCTGACACTGCAACCTTTACTGGAAAATGCCATATTTCATGGTATACAACCTGATCCGGCGCCGGGCATGATCACGGTGGAAATTGCCTACTGTGATAACACCCTTGCGATTGAGATCAGCAATACCATGGCTCAGGATACCCGTCATGGTGGCGCTAACCCGCATACTGGCAACAGTGTCGCGCTGGGTAACATTGCCGCAAGGCTCGAAGCACTGTATGGGGACAAAGCCCGTTTGCAGACTGGCACAGAAACCCGGGGTGACCGGCGCTGGTTCAAGGCGCAGATCACCTATCCATGGCCGGTATAAGCCACGACGGCATGTGAATTCACTGATTAGCTCAAGTTACGCACAAGACTGAAAATACGGCATTATTGCCGGTATGAAACACGATCTGATTGAGCTGTACTCTGACTACCTTCTGTCTTCTTTTGGCAAAACAACCGCAACCGGTTTGTCTAA
>MUIA01000237.1 GCA_002084115.1 Oceanospirillales bacterium LUC14_002_19_P2
TATTCTCAAAACCTTCGGGTAACTGTGGTCGGCGAGACATCGTTTCAAAGAGAATTCGTTGATGATGCCTAAGGATAGCTGGCATCAGGCTTAGGACTTAGAAAATACGATTGGTATTACCTCGCTTGGCGGCGCGCTCTAACAGAGCGTCATAGGCTGACGACTGCACGCATGTTCGAGAAAATCATTGGACATTGGTGCTACCAACCACAAGGGGTAACTTAGCCGACTGGTGGCTTGGCGATGTCAGAAAATACATCACAAAACCACCGGAAAAGCGTCGTAAAAAATGAATCAACAGACTTCCAGAATCACACTGCCGATCGAATAACCCGCACCAAAAGAACAAATGACGCCTTTGTCTCCAGCCGCCAAATCTCTGCGATACTTGTGGAATGCGATGATGGAGCCCGCAGAGCTGGTATTGGCATATTCATCCAGAATCACCGGGGCTTCAGAGGTTCCAGGTTCTCTCCCCAGCACCCGCCTTGCAACCAGCTGGTTCATATTCAGATTGGCCTGATGCAACCACATCCGTTTCAATGCTGAAACCGGTACGTTGAGTGCATCAAGATGCCCGGAAATATGACGCGCGACCTGTGGGCAGACCTCTTTGAATACTTTTCTGCCATTCTGGACAAACAGCTTATCCACTTTACAGATACCGTTTTCATCACCCCGATTCAGAAAACCGAAATTATTACGGATATTGTTGGAGAACTGCGTCCATAGTTGCGTACCTAATACACGATACTGGTTTTCTGATTGAGCAATACTTTCCTCTTCCAGGACCACTGCCGTACACGCGTCACCAAAAATAAAATGGCTATCACGGTCCCTGAAGTTAAGGTGGCCGGAACAAATCTCAGGATTAACCATCAATACCCGTTTCGCACTGCCTGCACGGATAGCATTTACCGCAGCCTGAATCCCGAATGTCGCAGACGAGCAAGCAACATTCATGTCATAACCAAAGCCCTGGATTCCCAGAAAATGTTGAATTTCAACGGCCATGGCCGGATAAGGCCGCTGCATGTTAGAACAGGCGACAATGACAAAATCAATATCCGATGCATCCAGGCCTGCATCGGCCAATGCCGACTTTGCCGCTGCCAGTGCCATTTCACACTGAACCGACGGGGTGTCGTTATCTCGTTCAGGAATACGCGGTGCGAGTCTTTCGGGGTCAAGGATTCCATCCCGATCGACGACATACCGGCTGCGAATACCGGACGCCTTTTCGATAAATTCGCTGTTACTTTCCTGAAGGGGGTCTGTTTCACCGGCAGCAATTGCCTGCCGGTTGTCGTCATTGGATTGCCTGACCCAGGCATTGAAAGCCGCCACCAGTTCGTCATTACTGATGGCGTACGGGGGCGTATACAGCCCGGTGCCACTGATTACTACCTCTGTCACGTCCTGTCCTCAGGTCACTGCCCCGGAAGGCTTTTTTCTTTCAGTCAGACGTTTGATCTTATAGGAGCTGTCATGGTTTTGAAACAACCGTATCAAGGCTGCGCGATCTCATCCCAAACCTTGCGTAACCGTTTCTCAGACACCGGCATTCGGGTTTTCAGGGTCTGGGCAAAGACGGAGACACGGTATTCCTCCAGCATCCAGCGATACAACCAGAGATTCTCATCGACCACATGCTGCTTATCCAATGCCGCCCTTCGGGCTTCCCAAGCCTCACGCCACACCTGAAGTCGATCTGTTTCAACCCGGTCACGGTTGCTGTTAGCAACCAGCTTCTCCAGCCGCATTTCTATCGCTGTGAGGTAACGGGAATATTGCTGCAACCATTCCCAAGAGGTGTGGGACAGAAAGCCACGGTAGATCAACCCACTCAACTGCTGCTTGATGTCCGCCATGGAAAGCGCCAGCTGGAACGAAATTTTGCCTTTCAACTGACGACTGATTGCATTGAACTTCTCAAAGATTGCCAGCAACATGCGCTCTATCTCTTCCGCAACCGACATCAATTCCGCACGTCCCAGGTCAACCAGCTTGTCGAACGACGTCTCATCGCGCGGCCAAACGGCTGGATCCTGAAGGTAAACCTGATTAATCACCGCTAGCTGAATATCATCCATCAGACTAGTCTTGTCGACAGCATTGACCGCCAGCAGCGTGATTCGGTTGAAATGCTTCAACTGCTTCGCCATGAACTTCATTTGTTCCGGCAGTGCCAATTGAATCAGACGAGCCAGGCCCAAACGGGTTTGCTGCTGCGCTAATTGCGGATTATCAAACAGACGCAGAGCAACCGAAGTTTTCTCATCCACCAGACCCGGATAGGATCGAAACAGCAAACCACCACGCCGGCGCTGCATTTCCTCAGGCAGATCACCAAAACTCCATGATGTCAGCCCCTCGCGTTCCATATCACGATCCGTCTTGTCCCGTAATCCTTCCCGCGCCTGATCCGCAAACAGCTCCCGCAGCCTGGACAGATCACGTCCCTGTCCCAGCATTTTTCCATCGTCGTCCAGCACCCGGATGTTCATGCGAAAATGATCGTCCAGTTTACTGGCATCCCAGGCATCCTCGGGGATGCGGTTACCGGTCATGCGAAACAGCTTCTCACCCAGCAATAACGTCAGCGGTTCATCACAGGGATTCAGTGCTTCCAATGCCGCACGGGCATAATCCGGCACCGGTACAAAGTGCTTACGAACCTGTTTGGGTAATGACCGAATCAATGCAATGACTTTGTCGGGCAGCATACCGGGCACCAGCCACTCCAGTCGGTCGCGAGGCAACTGGGGTAACAATGACACCGGTACCGAAACAGTCACACCGTCGTCGGTTTCACCGGGGGCAAAGTGGTAGGAAAGCGGCAGCGCCAGCCCCTGCCATTTTAGCCGGTCCGGATACTGGGCTTCGGTAATGTGCGCGGCATCATGCTGCATCAGATAGTCTTTCGTGAGATAAAGCAGCTGTGCATTATCCCGTTCAACGGTCTTACGCCATTTTTCAAAGCTACTGCCGTTGCAAATACCTTCAGGAATACGCTCATCATAAAAGGCAAACAGGGTTTCCGGATCAACCAGGATATCCTGTCGTCGTGACTTGGCTTCAAGGTCCTCAACTTCTGCAATCAGGCTGTTGTTGTGGGCATAAAAACCCGCCTGACTTTCATAGCCGCCTTCCACCAGCCCCTGTCGGATAAAGAGTTCACGGGAAATAACAGGATCAATAGCGCCGTAATTGACCTTACGTCGCGCCACAATCACCAGGCCATATAGCGTGACCTGCTCATAAGCGACAACCTGCGCCCGTTTTTTCTCCCAATGTGGCTCAAAGTAGTTTCGCTTGACCAGACTGCCTGCCAGAGGCTCAATCCATTCCGGCTCCACTTTGGCAACACTGCGCGCATAGAGGCGGGAAGTTTCCACCAGCTCTGCCGCCATCACCCACTTCGGCTTACGCTTAAACAGGGCAGAACCCGGAAATACCCAGAATTTTCGATTCCGTGCGCCAAGATAATCAGCTTCTTCATGGCGATTACCCAGATGGCTTAACAAACCGGCAAGCAGCGCCTTGTGAATAGCACCATAACTGGCTTCATCGGTATTCACCGTTAACCGGAGATCTTTGCAGCTCAGCATTAACTGGCGATGCATATCCCGCCATTCCCGCATCCGCATAAAACTCAGGAATTGTTGTTTACAGAGCTTGCGAAGCTGGGATTGCGACAGATCCTGTCGCTGCTCTTCATACCATTTCCACAGATTCAGCAGTGACAGAAAATCTGAATTATCATCATAAAATTCACGGTGTTTTTGATCCGCAGCCTGCTTTTTCTCTGCCGGTCGCTCCCGTGGATCCTGAATGCTCAATGCACTGGCAATCACCAGCATTTCCTGAACGGCACCAGTATCATGGGCAGCCAGCAACATGCGTCCAATACGGGGATCGATCGGCAATACCGCCAGCTGGCGGCCAATACGGGTAATTTGGTTGCTGCCGTCTACCGCGCCCAGTTCCTGCAATAGTTTGAAGCCGTCGTTGATTGCCTTGTTGTCAGGCCGATCAACAAAGGGGAAACGGGCAACATCGCCCAGTCCCATTTTCAACATTTGCAGGATAACGGCGGCAAGGTTCGTCCGCAGAATCTCGGCATCGGTAAATTCAGGCCGATTGAGGAAATCCTGCTCATCATAAAGGCGAATACATATACCGTCGGCAATACGGCCACAGCGTCCCTTACGCTGATTCGCTGATGCCTGTGATACCGCCTCAATCGGCAGACGCTGCACCTTAGAGCGCACACTGTAACGGCTAATCCGGGCAAAACCCGGATCAATGACATAGTGGATACCGGGCACCGTCAACGACGTTTCGGCGACGTTGGTCGACAGAATAATACGACGTCCGCCATGGGACTGGAAAATGCGGTTCTGCTCTGCAGCACTCAGGCGGGCGTAAAGTGGCAGGATTTCCGTATGGGGCAGCTTGGCATCGCGCAGGCACTTGGCCGCTTCCCGGATTTCCCGTTCACCGCTCAGAAATACCAGTACATCACCGAGCCTTCGTCCCTTGCCACTGCGCTCGAGAGCCTCGATTTCCCGGACTGCGGAGAGAATCCCCTGATATTGCAGCTGATCACCATCCTCGTCGACATCCAGATCTTCCAGTGGACGATATAAGACCTCCACCGGATACGTTCGACCAGAAACTTCAATCACCGGTGCATTATCAAAATGGCGAGAGAAACGTTCCACATCAATGGTCGCGGACGTAATGATTAATTTCAGATCAGGCCGTTTCGGCAGGAGTAACTTCAGGTAGCCCAGCAGAAAATCAATATTGAGGCTGCGTTCATGGGCCTCGTCAATAATCAGCGTATCGTACTGGTTCAGGAATCGGTCATTCTGGATTTCAGCCAGCAGAATACCATCCGTCATCAGCTTGACCTGAGTTTGGTCACTGATTCGGTCGGCAAAGCGCACCTGGTATCCGACCTGTGAACCCGGTTCAACCTGCAATTCTTCCGCAATGCGGGAAGCCACTGAACGGGCCGCCAAACGACGGGGCTGTGTATGACCGATCGTGCCAAAAGTGCCACGCCCCAGTTCCAGACAAATTTTCGGCAACTGCGTCGTTTTACCAGAGCCGGTTTCACCGGCCACTATGACGACCTGATGATCCCGAATCAATTCCGCAATAGCGTCTTTCTTCTGTACGACGGGCAGCGCATCGTCATACATGACTTTCGGCGTATTCTGATGCCTTTGCTCAGCACGCTGCATGGACGCCTCAACGGCCTGCTGCAGTCGTGTACGCTTCGCGTCATCGCCACCGCGCAGAGAACGCCACTGCCGACGAAACCGGTGACGATCCTTCATCATGCACAGGTTGACGGCTTTACGAAAATCAAAGTTAGCTTCTCTGGTCACGCGCGGTTCTCAGTCAAACAGTTCAAAAACACATTATTTTCTGCAAAGTCACCATAAAAAAAGCCGGGCACGCCCAAGCGTCCCGGCCTTCTTCAAACGGCGCTTACTCTGCTGCCTTGGCCTGTTTCAACTTGGCCAGTTCTTCATCACGGAGTTCACGACGCAGGATCTTTCCTACGTTGGTGACCGGCAGTTCATCCCGGAATTCAATCTGACGCGGCACCTTGTAGCCAGTCACACTCGCACGAATAAAGGCGATGACGGCCTCCTGGGTCAGCTCCGGATTGGACGACACGGCAAACATCTTGATGCTTTCACCGGTCTTGCTGTTTGGCACACCAATAGCGGCACACTGGACAATATCGGGATGCGCCGACAACACATCTTCCAGCTCATTGGGATAGACGTTAAAACCGGAGACCACAATCATATCTTTCTTGCGGTCAACGATTTTCACATAGCCGTCTTCCATAATAGTGGCGATATCACCGGTCTTCAGCCAGCCATCCTCGGTCAATGTGTTAGCTGTTTCGTCAGGACGTTCCCAGTAACCTTTCATCACCTGGGGACCACGGACACACAGTTCGCCGATTTCACCGATGGGCAGTTCTGCCCCATTGTCATCAATTAATTTCAACTCGGTAGACGGCAGAGGCATCCCAATAGTGCCCACCTTGTTGGCGCCCAGCGGGTTGACGGTGACAACCGGTGAAGCTTCGGTCATCCCATAGCCTTCATTGATCTCGCAGCCGGTGATTTCCTCCCAGCGGTTCGCCGTATCAGACTGCAGCGCCATACCACCAGAAAGGGTCAGTTTGAGAGGCTTGAAATCCAGCTGCAGGAAATCTGGGTTTTTCATCAAGCCCACAAACAAGGTGTTCAAACCCACGAACACCGAGAATCGGACTTTCTGGAGTTCTTTGACGAATGCCGGCAAATCGCGGGGATTCGTGATCAACAGGTTGTGTTGACCGGTAATCATCCCGATCATGCAATGGAAGGTGAACGAATAAATATGGTAAAGCGGCAGTGGCGCTACCATGAGCTCCTGGCCATCCACCAGGTTATGCGCCATCAGTACCTTGGCCTGCATCATGTTCGCCAGAATATTGTGGTGGGTCAGCATCGCTCCCTTCGCCACTCCGGTCGTGCCACCGGTATACTGCAGGATGGCGACATCCCGTGAATCACCTTGGTGATCCTTGACCGTGTAACGGCTGCCTGCAGAGAGAACCTCATTAAAACCCAGTGCGCCGGGAATGTTCCAGGAAGGCACCATCTTCTTCACATAGCGCACGACACTGTTGACCAGTATCCGCTTGGGCAGTGGCAGCATATCGCCAACTTGTGTGACCACAACATGGCGAATGCCGGTACGCGGCACCACTTTCTCTGCCATATGAGCCATATTGGCCAGAATCACCAGAGCCTTGGCGCCGGAATCGTTGAATTGGTGCTCCATTTCCCGCTCGGTGTACAGCGGGTTGCTGTTAACAACGATTAATCCTGCCCGCAATGCACCAAAAACAGCAACAGGGAATTGAATCAGGTTCGGCATTTGCACGGCAATCCGGTCACCGGGCTGCAGATCCGTCTCGTTCTGGAGCCATGCAGCAAACCGGCCGCTCAGCTCATACAGCTCACCGTAGGTAATGGTTTTGCCCAGATTGGAGAAGGCGGGCTTATGAGCGAACTTCTGCCGGGATTCCTCCAGCACATCGAGGATGGAACGGTAGGGTTCGATGCCTATATCAGAGGGGATCCCTTCGGGATATTTATCCTTCCAGAAGTTCTCACTCATACTGTCTTGCTCCTGATCATGCGTTGAACTATATGCCGTTGTCGTCCGTTGAATGGTTCTCTTTGGCCGACCACTTTGCGGCCGGAAGGGTACCATTTTTGATGGGATTCGGGTAGCGGTGGGATTGTCTTCCTTTGCAACTGCTGTAACCATACAAACCATTGCTGAACAATAAAAAGGTTTACCGCAACATGCAGGCTCAGATTCTCGCCCTACCGGCACAGGACGGTCGCCCCATCAATACCTGTTACTGGCATCTGGATACCCCGAAAGGATTTGTCATCATCAACCATGGCATGGGCGAATATGCCGCTCGTTACGATCAACTGGCTCGGACACTTAATGACTACGGCTACACAGTCATCGCCCACGATCACCGCAGTCATGGCCCGGAAACGCCCACAGACGACATTGGCCATTATGCGGACAGCAGCGGCTGGGATCGGGTGCTGAGCGATGTCCAGACGATCTACAGCTTCATCCGCGAACGTAGCCAGGGCCGTCCGGTATTCATGCTGGGTCATAGCATGGGCAGCTTCATCACCCAGGCGTTTCTGATTGGCTACCGCCCGCAGCTGTCAGGCTGTATACTCTCGGCCTCCAACTATGCGCCGCGCCCCTTATTACATGCGGGTCGCCTGGTGGCTCGTTTTGAAGCCATTCGCCAGGGTCCCCGGGGCACCAGCCCGCTGATCAACGCCCTGACGTTCGGCGCATACAACCGGTCCTTTGCACCAACGCGTACCGATTTTGACTGGCTCAGCAGGAATGCAGACGAAGTGGATACTTACATCCGCGATCCGCTCTGTGGTTTCTCCTGTACCAACCAGCTCTGGCTTGACCTGTTTGACGGACTCCTGTCGATCAATTCGGTTTCTGCCCTGAAAAAACTGGATTCCGGTCTACCCTTCTATGTGCTGGGCGGCGATCGCGATCCTGTGGGTGCTGCCGGCAAAGGACTGAAAAGGCTGTGTCACAAACTGAAGACTGCCGGCATCCAGGACGTCGAACTGGCGCTGTACCCCGGCGGCCGACACGAAATGTTTAACGAAACCAATAGCAAAGAAGTCCAGCAGCAACTGATTGCCTGGCTGGATGGCCGTTTGCAACAAGGAGCCCGAGGCGATGACTCTGCAGAGCTCGAATCCAGAGCCAAACCAGACCCTGCGGAACACCCCGTACGACCAGCTAAAGATCGGCGATAAGGCCACCTACCAGCGTACACTGACCGAGCGAGACCTGGTGTTGTTCGCCACGGTCTCCGGTGACTACAACCCCGTTCATCTGGATGAATCCTTTGCCGCCGGCACCCAGTTCGGTGAGCGTATCGCCCATGGGATGTGGACCGGCTCCCTGATCTCCGCCGCGCTGGCCATGGTCATGCCCGGCCCCGGCGGTATTTATGGCGGCCAGGAACTGAAATTCCTGCGCCCGGTCAAGCTGGGCGATACCCTGACGGTAGAGCTGGAAGTGCTGGAGAAAAATGAACGCCGTAAAAAGGCGCTGATCCGGACGGATGTCATCAACCAGCATGGCAAGGCAGTGGTGAAAGGGACAGCTGAAGTCATGCCTGCCACAGAGGACGTCTGTGTGGAGCGTGCACATCTTCCCCACGTCTCAATAGAAGGCATGTAATACCAATCGTATTTTCTAAGTCCTAAGCCTGATGCCAGCTATCCTTAGGCATCATCAACGAATTCTCTTTGAAACGATGTCTCGCCGACCACAGTTACCCGAAGGTTTTGAGAATATT
>MUIA01000406.1 GCA_002084115.1 Oceanospirillales bacterium LUC14_002_19_P2
GTTAATAACGAAATCGCATCAATGAAATTTTGAAAGAGCCTGGAATTCATAACAGTCATCCCCTGATAGCCGGATGGTTCAGGGAGTATAGGTCAACCAACCATCAGGGGTAACTTAGCCGGGCGGATGGGATTTGGCAATCCGGAAGTAATCTATCGTTCGGAGCCGGTTTTCACACCTTATGACAATGAGCGTATCTGCGAAGAAGCTATTGATGCGCTGCTGGACGGATGGCTAAGCGCCAGCGGGATTTCCCCGGAACAACTGTTCTCGGGTGGTGTCATGATTACCGGACTGGCTGCCCAGCATCATAATGCGACAGTGATCGCTGCCCGGGTACGGGCGCGTTTTGGCGATATTATCGTGGCGACGGCGGATGATCCGGCGCTGGAATCCTGGCTGGCATTTATGGGCGGTGCGTCGGTGCTCTCCCGTTACCATCATGGTACCTCGATCATTAACCTGGACATTGGCGGTGGAAACACCAATCAGGCACTGGGTCGGGATGGCCAGGTGTTGTCGACCGGGTGCAGTTTTATTGGCGCACGTCACTTCCGGTTTGAGCCGGGTACCTGGCGGGTGACCGGCATATCCGGTTTCGGTGAGCAATTGCTTGATGCGCTGGGATTAACATTGGCGATCGGCGATATATTGCCTGTGCCTGCCCGTGAGCAGATTCTGGATTTCTATATTGCCGGCCTGGTGGCGACAGTCACTGGCGATCGTCGTTTGTTTGAAACCAAGGCAGGACGGCAGCACGAGCAGGTGCAGTTCGACCCGCAAGGGCATACCGATGCTGTTATCACTTATTCCGGCGGTATTGGTGAATTGCTTTATCGCCATGTGGCGGGAGAACCCTGGCCTGAAACAACTTGTTTCGGTGACCTTGGCGTTGATCTTGCGCGCCGGATTTCCGACCACCCGTTGCTTGCCCGATCTCTCCACACCCATATTCCGGAAAACAGGGGCAGGGCAACCGTCTATGGCCTGACCCTGCACAGCACGGAAATCTCTGGCACCACCCTGTTCCTGTCTCATCAAGCTGAGCTGCCTTTGCAGGATTTACCCATCGTTGCCCGATTGTCACTGCAGGACAGTATTGAGCGCCTGAAAAAGGCGCTGGAGCTGGCCCGTAAATGCAGTCACGGCGCCTGCCTGCAGGTGTTACCGACAGACACCGGAGCAACACCCTCGCTGGATATGATCAAGACCTTCGGTGGTCGAATGGCAACGGCTTTTGAATCCGGCGGTTTTCCTGCTGACCTGCCCCTGGTGCTGCTGGTGCCAAACGACTGCGGTAAAGCCATGGGCAACTACGCCAGCCGTTGGCGAACGCTGGCGGTACGACTGACCGTGATCGACGAAGTGCCGGATCGTACGGCATCGTTTGTGAACGTCGGTGCGCCGCAACATCACATTATCCCGGTTTCTTTTTACGGTATGCAGTGAGTGCCGCCCCTGTCGGTGCCGCTTCAATACCTTCAGTACCCACTCTATTCCGAGGAATGATTTCATGGGTCCGAAACTGACGCCCCTGAACCAGATTGTTGTGCCTGATCCCAAGCCTGACGAAAGCTACCGCATTCAGATGCTGGACCGCGAATACACTTTTGTTGGCCTGAAAGCCCTGCTGGGTGCGGCCGACCTGGAAAAATCCGGTGACCGTAATGCCGGGCTGGCAGCGAAGACGGAGGTTGAGCGGGAGGCCGCCCGGGCCATTTTGTCAGACCTGACCCTGCAACACATTTACGATCGTCCACTGACTGACAGCAAAGGCGCGGTGGATTCTGTGATGCGGGTTAATTACGACATCGATCAGGCGATTTTCCGTGATATCGCCACGATGACCGTGGGAGAGCTGAAAGATCACCTGCTGGCGTCGGATACTGCTGAAGTCTGCCGGCTCGGTTTCGGTATGACCGGTGTGATGGTAGCCGCAGTAACCAAGATCATGGACGTCCATGACCTGGTATTTGCTGCGCGTAAAATTCGTCGTCCAACCAGGGCCCGTACCCGGATTGGTATGCCCAATACCCTGAGTTCCCGGATTCAGCCCAACCACCCGACCGATGACCTGACTGCGATTACGGCACAACTGTATATTGGTCTGTCCATGGGCAATGGCGACCTGATGTTTGGGCTGAACCCAGCCCAGGATACTGTTGAGAATATCAGTGCCTGCCTGCACCAGTTCGACAAGGTGCGTCGGGAGACCGGGGCGCCGACCCAGATCTGTGTACTGTCCCACATCAAGACCCAGCTGCAATGTCTGGAGCAGGGCGCACCGGTTGAAATACTGTTCCAGTCACTGGCGGGTACCGATGCCACATTGACGGAAGAGTTCGAAGTCACCGTGGATCTGTTGGACACCGCCTGTCGCACCATGCTGGAAAAGGGGCCGCTTTTGAAGGACGGCGCCACGCACCAGCTCTATTTTGAAACCGGCCAGGGATCAGAATTCAGTTATAACAAACATAACGGCATCGACATGGCCACTACCGAGGCATTGACCTACGGACTTTGCCGGCGCTACAACCCCTGCATGGTTAACAACGTGACCGGGTTTATTGGGCCGGAAACCCACGCCACCAACCATGAGTGCATTTACTCCAGCCTGCAGGATCACTTCATGGGTAAGCTGATTGGCCTGCCTATGGGCATGGCGCCGTGCTACACCCTGCATGCGGATATCACCATGGAAGGTCAGCAGATCGCGACCTCCCTGCTGGCCGCTGCTGGCGCGAACTATTACATGGACGTTTACCTGGGCGCAGACCGCATGCTGGCTTATTTTGATACCAGCGGTCACGATGACCAGACCTTGAAGGAACTGTACAACTACCGTCCGACACCGGAGTTCTATGAGTGGTGTCTGGAGAAAGGTATCTATCGTGAAGATGAAAGCGGTTGGATAACCCGGGGTGAAAACGGGGGTAACCCTCGCATGTTCTGCCGTTCGGATGAGGAATTTCAGGCCCTGATGGAATCCGTTCCGCAGAACTATGGTCAGGAAAAGTCCAGTGCGACCATGCCGACAGCCGGGCCACGTATGAAGAATGCCGTTGCGCGTAAACTACGCGGCAATATGGCGGTAGCGCGGGAAGCCGCACGCTCACTGTTGCGGTTGGATGAATTTGATCCGGCCACCTTCCGTCGTATGGACTCCCTGGCGACCTCTCTTGAGCAGCACCACAATGATCCGGAAAGTGGCGCTCGGCTGACCCCGGAGTCCCTGCAGCAACTGGCCGGGGAAAATAACGATATCCAGATCGTGGTCACCGATGGTTTGTCCGCCGAGGCGGTGCATCACAGCGTGCCTGAGATGCTGCCGGTACTGGATGATGGTTTGCGGGCACATGGGTATCGTCTGGGTAAAACAATTGTTATACCCCATGGTCGGGTGAAACTTGGGGAAACCGTCGCAGATGCAGTGGGCGCCAAACTGGTTATCCTGCTGCTCGGTGAACGTCCCGGAGGCGATGCCCGGTCTTCACGGTCCATGTCTGCCTATATGGTTTACCGACTCCATGATGAAAGCATTCGGGCCGAGGCTATCCGCTATTCCGGTGACAGCGCCATTGCGTTTGAAAATACGGTGGTGACCAATATCTATCATGGCGGTATCCCACCGGTTGAGGCGGGTGCGCTGGTGGCTGAGCGGTCACATCAAATCCTGAGCCACAAGGCTGCGGGTAATCGTCTGAACAGCCTGTTGGGGACAGGTGTTGCAAAAGAATGCCGGACTCCGGTTGATAGGCCTGTTATACCAATCGTATTTTCTAAGTCCTAAGCCTGATGCCAGCTATCCTTAGGCATCATCAACGAATTCTCTTTGAAACGATGTCTCGCCGACCACAGTTACCCGAAGGTTTTGAGAATA
>MUIA01000004.1 GCA_002084115.1 Oceanospirillales bacterium LUC14_002_19_P2
TACGAGGTGATCTGCATTGCCATGAAAAAGAGGTAGAGAATATATTGAGAGCAGCATAAGGTGCTATTGCAGAATAAGGTCATCGCCTATGCCACTGAATTGGGCTTTTGCAACAGCCTCATTGGTGCCATTACTGCTGACTTTCAGCTCGACATCATCAAACGCCATGTTGAGGATGCGCGCAGTAAAGGCGCCACCATCCATACTGGCGGCATGGTAACCGGCGATCAGGGCAAGTTTTACCTGCCTACCCTGATCACGGATCTGACCGACGACATGCTCCTCGCCAGCGAGGAAACCTTTGGCCCCACGCTGCCCGTATTCCGCTTTTCAACAGAAAAAGAGGTCATTGAAACCTCCAACCAGAGTGAGTTTGGTCTGTCCGCCAGCGTCTGGAGTAAGGATCTGGACCGGGCCGACCGGGTCGCTCGCGCACTGGTCTGCGGCGCTGTATCCATCAACAATGTCATGCTTACGGAAGGCAATCCGGCCCTCCCCTTTGGTGGCACCCGCAGCAGTGGATTCGGCCGGGCCAAGGGCGCCGAGGGACTGCTCGCCTTCACCCGTTCCAAGGCCATCACGATTGACAAGCAGAGCGATAAGCTGGAACCTAACTGGTACCCTTATACCCAAAAGAAATATACCCTGTTCCAGCGCCTGATTGACGCTCTGTTCACCAAGAGCCCGCTGAAACTGCTGAAACTGGCTGTGATCGGCATGCAGCTGGAAAGCGAGGCCAAAAAGCCCCATTGCACATGCCCTGTGCCAAGGGGCCGGCTCACTGACGTGAACCGGCCCTTTTTCTATTGAATATCCCTTCTTAGACCATGGTCAAAAAGACCATGGTCTAACTGTCATGCGAACTTTTCCCGGGTATCCTTGTCTGCATAGTAAGGATGTACACAACATTATTGTGGTATTACAGGGAGGTAGACGGATGTCATTGGAGCTAGCACTGGAAGAGTACCAGGACATCGTGGTCATCACGCTTGATGGCATTGTCCAGCCGGATAACGCGGATTTTCTGCATAACAGCCTGAATGCCCTGAGCCGGGACGGTTATTCCCGTTTTGTTCTGGATTGCACCCAGCTGAAATCGATCAACAGTGATGGTCTGGCTGTATTATACGATCTGTTTCTGGAACTGCCCCCCAACGGCAAGATTGTCCTTTGCAATGCCAACCGACGCATCAGAGGATTGCTGGATATCAGTGGCCTGGGGCACTACTTGCCCTGTGTCGAAAGCAGAGAAACCGCTATGAAAACCATTCGGAATGAGATCGGCCATCTCGACCTGGATTGGACGGAAGAGCACCATACAGCCGGATAACGGGGCTTCAACTTACCCCGTCATCCATGCTGCAACAGTCTGCTAGCCTTTATTGGCCTGATTCTCTGAAGAGGGATAGCCATCCGGCTTTCCACGGGGAAGAATCAGGTTCAACACAATGGCAATCACCGCACACAACCCCACACCCGACAGCTGCACACTGCCCAGGGTAAGACTCAGGTTGCCAATACCACTGACCAGCACCAGCGCAACAATTGCCAGGTTTCTGGGCTGACTCAAATCCACCTGCGCCTTGATCAATGTGTTATACCAATCGCCTTTTCTAACTACTGCATAAGTGCCCACTGGCGAGAGCATAAACTGAACAACCGTCCAGCCTCGCTACACAGTTTATTCCAGGCATTGCAGCAACAATCCACAAT
>MUIA01000405.1 GCA_002084115.1 Oceanospirillales bacterium LUC14_002_19_P2
TACGAGGTGATCTGCATTGCCATGAAAAAGAGGTAGAGAACATATTGAGAGCAGCATAAGGTGCTATTGCAGAATAAGGTCATCGCCTATGCCACTGAATTGGGCTTTTGCAACAGCCTCTTAAGTGGTTTGTCAGCAACCGTGTTCCCCCGTTGTTTAGGCATCATCGCGGTAACATGCGCACTTCTTAGCATTCGGCCGTCATTGGTTCTCACCGCGCGTGAGGATTGATTGACTCCCCTGTTCGATGGTGAACTGGGGGTGTTGGAAATCCGTAAATCCATTTTCTGTCCCTGAAAAAAGCTACTTATTGAAGTATAAAGCAGTTGGTGGCGGATTAATTGGAAAGAGGTTATAGATAGCGAGAGCCTTATTGCTTTACGATATTGGCCCATGCTGGAATCTTACAGCCTTTCTGCACAGAACATTCGTCGACTTATTTCATGTACCGATCAGGTGAATATGGAATTGCTGAAGGAAAGTTTATGAAAAAATGGTTATTACCCCTGAGTCTGACGGTACTCTTGGGTGGCTGTATCCTGGGACCTCAGACGGTTGAGGTTGTTCCCGATATTAAGGTTGCAGAGCGTACGGCTCAGTTGAGCGGACCTGTGGCTGTCACCGTCTACGATGAACGGACGACACCACAGCTTGGCACCCGTGGAGGGATTTATAAAACAACCAATTTCATTTACCTGGATGAGCAGTTTGCCCATTCAATTAAGATCGCCGTGGATAATGCCTTGCGATCCATGGGGATGGAGCCAGTCAGTAGCACGGATGTTCCCCAGGTGCAGGTTTACATGGATGAGTTGTCATACACGGTACCGTACGGGGATTATGTGTCCGGTGTTGATCTGAAGGCTGCGATGCGGGTGGAAATTCTGAAAGAGGGGCGCCGTTATGCTGGGCGTTATGTGTCAGAAGACCATTATCGAACCATCAAAGCGCCCTCAGACAGTCAGAATGAAGAGATGGTAAATGCCATCATTAATAAAGTGTTGGCGCGCGCGATGGATGATCAGGCGCTGCTGAATTTCCTGGGAGGGGCAACCGGCTCCTGATGAGCCGGTTCGGTCATTCTTTCGGATTTACTCTTCAATCCACTGCTTGAGTGTACTGATCCAGACCGGATGGTCATTCAGGCAGGGAATCAGTGTTAATGTCTCGCCACCAGCAGCCTTGAAGATTTCCTGCCCCTGCATGGCGATTTCTTCCAGAGTTTCCAGGCAATCCGCCGTAAATGCCGGGCACATCACCAGCAGGCGTTTTACGCCCTGGCTGGCCAGTTGTTCAATGGTTTTATCGGTATAGGGTTCCAGCCATTTGGCTTTGCCAAGCCGTGATTGAAAGGCAATGGAGTAGCGGTCGTCAGGAATACCCGCAGCCTGCACAAACTCGGCAGTGGTCTCATACAACTGATGGCGATAACAGGTTGCGTGAGCCATTGAAGGTTTCTGGCAGCAGTCAGGTGTCAGGCAGTGGTTGCCGGTGGTGTCATCCTTGCGGATATGCCGTTCCGGTACCCCGTGATAGCTGAACAACAGATGATCATAATCATGTTCCAGCCAGGGACGTGCGCTTTCTACCAGTGCATGAATATAATCCTGCTGATTATAGAAAACAGGATGGATATTTAATGTTTTTCGTATGCCATGCTTTTGCATGACCCGCTGTGCCTCTTCGATGCATGTCTTTACAGTAGACATGGCATAGTGCGGATACATTGGCAGTAGCAGT
Organism: Oceanospirillales bacterium LUC14_002_19_P2; assembly: GCA_002084115.1. Lineage (GTDB taxonomy): Bacteria > Pseudomonadota > Gammaproteobacteria > Pseudomonadales > Endozoicomonadaceae > Kistimonas. The sequence continues at coordinate 1,741 of MUIA01000405.1, forward strand.
ATTTCTTTAACCTCTGCCTGACCTGCCAGCGCTAACAGCTCTTGCTCAATAGAGGGTGAGCCATAACGCATTGCCAGTCGAACAGGAATATCAGTTTGTGCCTGCAGTTTTTCTCTGACTTTTTCACTGATGACTTTTAGTGGTGAGCCTTCTGGCAACCAGACGGACTGGTAGGCTTCAGCAGACTGCTTGGGTCGGCTCGGTAACACGAAGGCGCTGACAATCAAACGGCGCAGGGGCCAGGGCAGGTCGATGACATACTTGTCCATCAGAAATTCGTTGAGGTAACGCCTGACATCGCTGACTTCAGGGGAGTCGGGTGACCCCAGGTTGACCAGTAATACCGCGCGGCCTTGCATGCTTCTCTCCGAAGACAGTTTGTTGTTGGTGGGGATTATAAGACGTTGGCTGGATTGAGCCAGTCATTGTATTACCTGAAACTGGAAAAACCAGTTTCAGGTAGGTGATTGATATTAATTGTTTTGATTGTTGGCGGGCTTCGGCGTGAAGTAGCGCAGGACGATATAGCCCACAATGGCGGAGAGGAACGAGCCCACCAAAATCCCAACACGGTCGGCAATCAGATATTCAGGGCCGGTTTCTTCAAAGGCCAGGGTGCCGATGAACAGGCTCATGGTGAATCCAATGCCACACAAGATCGACATGCCATAAATATGCGACCAGGATGTCCCTGTCGGTAGTTTGGCAATACCGGCCTTGATGGTTAGCCAAGTAAACCCGAATACACCCAGCTGTTTACCAATAAACAGGCCGATGATGACGCCCAGAGGGATTGGATCCATCAGGCTCTGGAACTGGGCAACGCTCAGGCCGACACCGGCGTTCGCGAAGGCGAAGATCGGCAATATCCAGTAATTCACGCTGCCTTGCAGTTTGTGTTCCAGATCAATCAGCAGGGAACGCCCATATTCATTCCGGGTCTGGATGGGAATGGTGAAAGCCAGTGCAACACCCGCCAGTGTGGCGTGTACGCCGGACTTCAGCACACAGGCCCACATGATGACACCGACAACGATATAGGGCCCGAGTTTGGATACGCCAAAGCGGTTGAAGGCAATCAGTAATGTCAAACAGATAGACGTCAGGACAATGGACTCAATCGCCAGGTCTGTGGTGTAGAACAGTGCGATGATGACGATGGCGCCAAGGTCATCAATAATGGCCAGTGCCAGCAGGAAAATCTTCAGTGATGGTGGCACGCGCTTACCCAGCAGGGCCAGAACCCCCAGGGAGAAGGCAATGTCGGTGGCGGCAGGAATCGCCCAGCCCTTAATGCCGATGGGGTCATCATAATTCAATGCCGCATAGCAGAGGGCGGGTATCACCATACCACCCAGTGCTGCCATCGCTGGCAGGATCACCTGGGACCGGCTGGATAACTCACCCACCAGGAATTCACGTTTGACTTCAAGGCCGATCAGCAGAAAGAACAATGCCATCAGACCGTCGTTGATCCACAGCAGGATGGGTTTGGCAATGGCCAGAGAGCCGACAGCCACGGTAATCGGGACGGACAGCAGCAGGTCGTAATAGACATTCAGTGGTGTATTGGCCGCAATCATCGCCAGCGTGGCGGCTACGATCAACAGAATGCCAACAGATGTTTCGTGCTTTAAAAATCGGCGAATGGCTTCGACCATGCAGCCTCCAGTAATTGCCGTGCCATGTATCATGACACGAACGCCCCTAAAGTTGATAAAAAAAATGAACTATATTGGAATCTTTCAACTTTTGTAATTCCTGAAGAGTACTTATACGCAGAATCCGGGCCAAAGATGGCGGATAGCGTGGTCTTCTGTCGGTTTGCCGTTTTGGGGCTTCACATAACCGACGGGCATTATAGGCATCAGGAGGGGGTTCTGTCTCCGGCAAGAGAAAAGTTGATCTGTCGTTTATTCCGTGACTGATAGATCAAGTGCATTTGGCATTTGCGCCAGCGCATTGTCGTTAGCATCCTGATCGTGATGGCTGGGATGGTGCGAAAGCCAGTGCCGGGCGATATCCATCCGGCGACAAACCCAGACATCCTCATGGCTTAGCGCATAATCCAGAAAACGACGGAGTGCTTCTGTTCGGCCAGGCTGCCCGGACAGGCGTCCATGTAGCCCTATCGACAGCATTTTCGGGCTTTCCTCACCCTCAAGGTAGAGGCAATCAAAGGCCGCTCGCAGATTCTGCAGGCAGTCCTCCGGACTGTTCCAGCCGGGCGACGTAGAATAACGAAAATCATTGGTGACCAGGTTGTAGGGAACAACTAGGTGGGTCTGGCCGGCGACATCAATATAGTAAGGCAGGTCATCATTGTAAGCGTCAGAGTCGTAGAGCAGGCCCATCTCCTGTATCAGTCGACGGGTGTTTTCGCTGTGCCGCCCGGTGTACCAGCCAACGACCTCCTTGTGGGTCAGTTTTTCGATGACTTCCAATGTCTTGCGAATATGGCTTTTCTCAATGGCTATCGGAATCACCCGGTAATCAATCCAGCGGTAACCGTGTCCCGCAATCTCATGGTCGGACTCTGCCAGCTTCTGCGCCAGAGGGAGGTTGCGTTCGAGGGCCATGCCACAGGCGAACACTGTGACAGGCAGAGAGAAGTCGTCAAACAGGTTAAGTAAACGCCAGGCACCACTGGTGGCGCCGTAGGCAAAGAGAGACTCACAGTTAAAGTGTCTGGCACATGAGAGGGGGCGGGTGCCCGGTAAATCCGTTAGAAAGGATTCGGATGAAGGGTCACCATCCAGACGACAGGACTCGGCGCCTTCTTCGTAATTTAATACAAAACTGATGGCGAGACGGCAATTGTTGGGCCACTGGACCTTCGGCGGTTGTCCGCCATAGCCGGTAAAATTGCGGGGGTAATCTTCCTGCATCGAACGGCACCGCGACGGTCTGAAATGCCATTCAGATATAGCCTAACGTCCTTGTTCTGGCAAAAAGAGTCGTTGAATTAAGCGATTATGTGGCTGTACCGCAGACTGTGCAGCTGGCATTGCGTGGCAGGTTCAGTGTTTGCCAGGTCATGCTCAGGGCATCAAACAACATGAGTCGTCCAGATAGCGATTGTCCGATGTTCGTCAGAAGCTTGATGGTTTCTGTCGCCTGAATAGAACCAATCACGCCGGTGACGGGGGACAAAATACCGGATTCGCTGCAGGTCTGTTGATGGTCATCTGTGTCAGGATACAGGCAGTTATAACAGGGACCATCAGAAAGACCAAAAACAGCCACCTGTCCGCCGAAGCCAATGGCCGCGCCAGAAACCAGAGGAGTCCCTGTGCTGATACAGGCCTCATTGATAGCGTGGCGGGTCTCAAAGTTGTCGGTGCAGTCCACCACAACATCGGCGGCGCCAGCTTCTTCAAGCAGTTCTGGCTCGCTGAGTTTTCGGGCAATAGCCGTCACACGTGTATCAGGGTTCAGCGCATGCAGCGATTCCGTCACGGAGAAAACTTTGGGTTTGCCAATGTCGCGTGTTGTGTGGGCGATCTGGCGCTGGAGGTTGCTGTCATCTACGTCATCGTGATCCGCTATGACGAGTGTGCCGACGCCGGCGGCAGAGAGATACATGGCCACTGGGCAGCCGAGACCGCCAGCGCCAATAACCAATACCCGGCTGTTCAGCAGTTTTTCCTGACCGGCGATATCCAGTTCCGGCAGCATGATCTGTCGGCTGTAGCGCAACAGTTGCTGGTCACTGAGTGTTTCAGTCAAAGCGTCGTCCCCGGGTAATGCGTTCATGTCCGGCAAGATCACGAAGGGTTTCTATCTCGGTATAGTGCTGCTGATTCAGGATGGTTCTGACATCAGCGCCCTGGTCATAGCCATGTTCCAACAGTAGCCAGCCGCCGGTTTTCAGGTGTTTCAATGCCTGTTCTGCAATGATTCGAATGTCGTCTAATCCGTCAATGCCTGATGCCAGCGCTGAGCTGGGCTCAAAGCGCACATCCCCTTGGCTTAAATGAGGATCATCTGACCGGATATAGGGCGGGTTACTGACGATGAGATCGTAATCGTTATCAGGCAATGCGTCGCACCAGGAGCCGGTGTAGAAATGCAAGTGACTCAGTGCATTCATCACCGCATTGTGTCGGGCGAGCTCAACAGCAGCTTCAACTCGGTCGGTGCCTGTCACCTGCCAGTTGGGTCGCTCTACGGCTAATGCCAGAGAAATGGCGCCTGTACCCGTACCCAAGTCGGCGATTTTATGCGGTGTCGGGTCGAGACAGGCAAGTGCCAGCTCGACCAGCAGCTCGGTATCGGGACGGGGTATGAGTGTATCGGGACTGACTTTCAGTGTCAGGTTCCAGAAATCGCGAGTGCCGATCAGATGTGCGACAGGGTGACCAGCCAGACGTTGATCAATCAATTGCGTTACGGCGGCCAGTTGATCTGCCGTTAACTCATATTCTGGCCAGGTAAACAGCCAGCTGCGAGGTTTGTCGAGAACACGACAGATCAGCAACTCAACATCCAATGCCGGCGTACTGCTGAGTGACGTTAACTCGCTGGCGCGCTGTAAAATATCCCTGACCTGCATTAATTCTCGCCCGCCAGAGATGCCAGCAATTCTGCCTGGTGTTCCTGGCGTAGCGGTTCGATGACCGGGGCCAGATCACCTTCAATGATTTCCGGCAGCTTATAGAGCGTCAGATTAATACGATGATCAGTCACCCGCCCCTGTGGGTAGTTATAGGTGCGAATGCGTTCTGAGCGGTCGCCGCTGCCGACCAGGCTTTTCCGTTGGTCGGCCATCTCTTTGGCATGCGCTTCTTGCTGGGCATTTTTCAGTCGGGCATTGAGCAGGGAAAGTGCGCGGGCCTTGTTCTTATGCTGTGAACGCTCATCCTGGCACTCGACCACGATACCTGAGGGCAGGTGGGTGATACGGATGGCGGAATCGGTCGTGTTGACGTGCTGGCCACCTGCGCCAGAGGAGCGGTAGGTATCGATCCGCAGGTCTTCCTTGCGGATGTTGATCTCTTCCTGTTCATCAGGCTCCGGCATGATGGCGACGGTGCAGGCAGATGTATGAATCCGGCCCTGTGATTCCGTTGCCGGTACCCGTTGAACCCGGTGAGCGCCGGACTCGAACTTGAGCTGGGCGTACACATCCTGGCCCACAACCCGGGTGATGATCTCTTTGTAACCACCGTGTTCGCCGAGGTTTTCGCTCAGTATTTCAATTTTCCAGCGCTGGCTTTCGGCATAGCGGGAATACATCCGGAACAGGTCGCCGGCAAAAATGGCCGCTTCATCACCGCCAGTGCCGGCGCGGATTTCAAGGAAAACGTTATTGGCGTCATCCGGATCCTTGGGGAGCAGCAGGATCTGCAGTTCCTGGCTTAATGACTCGGTGCGGGCCTGCGCGTTTTCCACTTCTTCTTCTGCCATGGCGCGCAGGTCAGGGTCTGCGTCGGACAGCATGGTGCGGGCTTCTTCCAGATCGTCCTGAACCTGGCGGTATTCGCGATAGCATTTGACGACCGGTTCCAGCTCGGCGTACTCCTTGGAGAAACTGCGGAAACGGTTCTGGTCGGAAATGATTTCCGGGTCGCTGAGCAGTGCGCTCAGTTCTTCAAAGCGGTCTTGCAGGTTATCAAGCTTGGTACTGATAGAAGCTTTCATTTCAGTGGTTCTTTACCTTGGAACGGAGTAACGCCCGTAACCTTTTGAATATAAAAGAAAAATAATTCTGAAAAAGTCAAAAAGTTACAAACCACGTTACAAACTTAGCGTGTGGCTTCAATCTTGGGTATCTTCCGGAGATACCGTTTCTTTGCTGTGATAGTACGATGCCCACTGTGTTCATTCTTGTGATCTGATATGCCTTTTGCCTTGAGGTCATGGAACGTGAAGCGTTCTTCCGGCTGTAATTTACCAGTATTTACGCGGTAGTACAGACGATCTTTCCACCTGTCAGACAGCTTATCCGCGAGGGCTTCACTCTTGTGCGGGTATCTTGGGTCTTCTGGCGGGGGTCTTGTTCCGTCTTTATCATACAACAGAAAAGGTGCGTCTGGATGTGGGCGTTGAGATGCCAGATAGTCGAAGGCTTTGCGTAGGCGATCTGACCAGAGTGTGACTTCACCAATGCTGCCTTTTGTCCGCTGAAAGAAAATGCCGTCATCAAAAACATCATCCATCCTGATTGCTACGAGTTCACCCAGGCGTGCTCGCAGGATGTAAGAAAGCTCCATCATTGACTGCCAGTATTGATCGACCAGGTGATACACCTTCCAGTAGTTGTCATCATCCACATAATCCCGGATGGGAACGGCATCGTATTTTAATTTGACCTTCTTTTATTGGTTGTCGGGTATGTCGGTGAAGTCATTGATACAGACGTCCCAAGCAACATTAAGCAGGCTATGGTGTTTTTTTCGGGTTTCGTTGCCGGTCACAGTCATCAGGTATTTTTTGATGTATGGTGGCTGTAGTGCCTCCAATGGAATGTCACCAAATCGTTTACCATTGCCATTCGTCGCATTTATGATTTTGTCGGCGTACATTCTTCGGTTATCTTTGCTTTTCTTATTGGCAAGCCGTTGAAATTCCGGAGACTGTAGATAGTGACGCAGCATCCATTCAACATTTTTTTTGATGTGATTTCTGAGAAAGGAATATTTTTCCCAGATTTCATTATCAGTCATGGTTAAGGGACCGAGAGTTTTCTTCGGACCCCTTACCGGCTTCCCGTTCTCGCAACCAAGGTAAGGCCAATACACAAACCGATTACCCTGTTTGACTACATCGCGAGGCAGTTTTCTTTTTCTCTTAGCCACAGATACCTCCTACCAAACATCGTCTTCAACATGGGTGATCTGCTTATTCAAAAGACTTGAATTTATGGCTTCTAAGGTTGTTAAGACTCTACCACCACGACCTTCCCAAAAAGGTACCTGATTCTCCCTGAGGAAACGGATTATATCGCCTGTTCGCACATACTTAGTCCACTCTTTCAATTCGTCTTCCGTGACAAGCTGTTCTGTTTTTGATTTTTCCATGGCGCAAAAGTTCCCCTCTGCTGAATCAACAGATTTCCAACGTTGGCTAAGTTACCCCTTGTGGTTGGTAGCACCAATGTCCAATGATTTTCTCGAACATGCGTGCAGTCGTCAGCCTATGACGCTCTGTTAGAGCGCGCCGCCAAGCGAGGTAATGAGTCATA
>MUIA01000247.1 GCA_002084115.1 Oceanospirillales bacterium LUC14_002_19_P2
ACCGGTTGCGGTTGTTTTGCCAAAAGAGGACAGAAGGTAGTCAGAGTACAGCTCAATCAGATCGTGTTTCATACCGGCAATAATGCCGTATTTTCAGTCTTGTGCGTAACTTGAGTTAATAAAGCGATGGGTAACTGCATGGGCAACCAGTATACGCCGATTGCGTTGGTGACTACTGAGACGATGGATCGCTATCCATCACCGGGTATGAGTCGAAAAGTGCGCACAGTCTGGTAGAGATTGTGATGTCGGTTTTCCGCAGGATGCATAAGGGATAGCGGCTTCATTTTTACCAATTCCAAGGTTTGCGGTTGACAATTTTTCTGCAGTCCGTATAACAACTTCTTTTGTATGCCTGCCTGTCTGATTTAATTGTTTTTATTTTTCTGTGGCCTGTGAGTGTGATGCTTCGGGTGGCAGTCATTATTTCGGCAGGCACAACGTTGAGCCTCATGCGGCCCTTGGTACGGGTCGCCACTGATAACAGTAAGGACTCCTGATGCCCGTAATTACCCTTCCTGACGGTAGCAAGCGCCAATACAATAATCCCCTGAGCATCCTGGATGTGGCTGCCGATATCGGTCCCGGCCTGGCCAAGTCCACCCTGGCCGGTCGTGTGAACGGCCAGCTGATGGATGCCTGTGAAATCATCAGCGATGATGCTGAGCTCGCGATCATTACCCCCCGCGATCCGGAAGGTCTGGAGATTATCCGCCATTCCTGCGCGCACTTGATTGGTCATGCAGTCAAGCAGCTGCGTCCAAATGCCAAAATGGCAATTGGCCCGGTGATCGAGGAAGGTTTCTATTACGACATCGATACTGATGAGCCCTTCACGCCGGAAGACCTGCAGGTGCTGGAAAAGCGTATGCAGGATCTGATCAGCAAAAGCTACGACGTGATCAAGAAATGGACGCCCAAAGCAGAAGCTCGTCGTATTTTTGAAGAACGTGGTGAAACCTACAAGATGGAAATCATCGACGAGATGGATGATTCCGCTGAGCAGGTCGGTCTGTACCACCATGAAGAATACGTGGATATGTGTCGTGGTCCCCACGTGCCCAACACCCGCTTCCTGAAAGCGTTCAAACTGACCAAGCTGGCCGGTGCTTACTGGCGGGGCGACAACAAGAACAAGATGTTGACCCGTATCTACGGTACTGCCTGGGGCGACAAGAAAGACCTGAAAGCGTACATCAAGCGCATCGAAGAAGCGGAAAATCGGGATCACCGTAAGCTGGCGAAGAAGCTGGATCTTTTCCACCTGCAGGAAGAGGCGCCAGGCATGGTGTTCTGGCATCCGAATGGCTGGACCATCTACCAGGTTCTGGAGCAGTACATGCGCCAGAAGCAGCGTGATCATGGCTATTTGGAGATTAAAACGCCGCAGGTTGTTGATCGTAGTCTGTGGGAAAAATCCGGTCACTGGGACAAGTTCAAGGACGACATGTTCACAACGAGTTCCGAAAACCACGACTTTGCTATCAAGCCGATGAACTGCCCCTGCCACGTGCAGGTGTTCAACCAGGGGCTACGCAGCTACCGTGATCTGCCGTTGCGTCTGGCGGAATTTGGTTCTTGCCACCGCAACGAACCGTCCGGTGCGTTGCACGGGATCATGCGTGTGCGTGGATTTGTTCAGGATGATGCGCATATCTTCGTGACCGAAGACCAGATCCAGAATGAAGTGTCTGACTTCATCGATTTCCTGCACGAAGTTTACGATGACTTTGGTTTCGAGAACCTGATCTACAAGCTTTCCACGCGTCCCGAGAAGCGGGTCGGTTCTGATGAAAGCTGGGACAAGGCGGAAAAAGCACTGGCTGAAGCGTTGGATGCGAAAGGCCTTCCCTGGGAGGAACTGCCCGGTGAAGGTGCGTTCTATGGTCCGAAGATTGAGTTCTCCCTGAAGGACTGCCTGGGTCGTGTCTGGCAGTGCGGTACCGTGCAGGTCGATTTCTCCATGCCGGGCCGACTGGGCGCCGAGTACGTGGACGAGGATGGTGAGCGCAAGACCCCGGTCATGTTGCACCGTGCAATCCTGGGTTCCTTCGAGCGCTTCATTGGTATTCTGATTGAACACTATGAAGGCCGGTTCCCGGTTTGGCTGGCGCCCGTGCAGGTTGCGGTGCTGAACATCACTGATGCACAGGCCGATTATGTCAGCGGGCTGGAAAAAACCCTTAAAGAACAGGGTTTCCGGGTAAAAGCGGACTTGAGAAATGAGAAGATCGGCTTTAAAATCCGCCAGCACACGATTGAACGTGTACCTTATCTCGTTGTTGTAGGGGATAAGGAAGTAGAATCCGGCACTGTCGCCGTCCGTACGCGCTCCGGAGAAGACCTTGGTTCCATGACGATTGAAGCATTCCAGGGAATGCTGGCGGCAGAGATTGCCAGACGTGGCCGTGTAGCGACGGCTTCCGACGAATAAACAGGAGATATAGCAATTAAACGTCCTAACCCACGGGATCGGCGGCAGGCACCTGCTGCACCGATTAATCAGAATATTCGTGCAAAAGAAGTACGTCTGATAGGCGCTGATGGCCAGCAGGTCGGCATAGTCGCATTCCGTGACGCTCTTGAGCAGGCCGTTAGTGCTGGACTGGACCTGGTGGAAATCAACGCGACCAGCGAGCCACCGGTCTGTAAAATCATGGATTATGGCAAGCATCTGTACGAAACAAAGAAACAGAAAGCTGTAGCCAAGAAGAAGCAGCAGCAGACCCAGGTGAAGGAAGTGAAATTCCGTCCCGGGACTGAAGAAGGGGATTATCAGGTAAAACTGCGCAACCTGATACGTTTCCTTGAAGAGGGCAACAAGGCCAAGGTATCGCTGCGATACCGCGGACGGGAGATGGCTCACCAGGAGCTGGGCATGGAACTCCTTAACCGGGTCGAAAAGGACCTGGAAGAAGTGGGTGTCGTGGAACAGCGTCCGAAGATGGAAGGCCGTCAACTGATCATGATCCTTGGACCCCGAAAGAAAAAGTAATTCGGTAAACCGGTAAACCTGTCCGGTCTCACGGTCGGGCAGGTTTCCTTTTTCTGGAATACTTTGTTTTTTTATCAAATCGGCATCGGGTTAACCCTTCCCCGGAAGTGGGACCGATCGCCCAAATGCGGAGTTTTAGCAATGCCTAAGATGAAGACCAAAAGCGGAGCTGCCAAGCGCTTCAAGAAAACCGCCAGCGGTTTCAAGCGTAAGTCAGCCTTCAAGAGCCACATCCTGACCAAGATGACCACCAAGCGTAAGCGTCAGCTGCGTGGCACCAATCTGGTGTGCCCTGCGGACAAGCCGCTGGTTGAGCGGATGCTTCGCGTCTAATTGTCTTTTTGTTCAGTTTTAAGGTTTTTGGAGAGTTAAGCTATGGCACGTGTTAAGCGTGGTGTCGTCGCCCGTCGTCGTCACAAGAAAGTTCTGAAGCAGGCCAAAGGTTACTACGGCGCTCGTTCACGAGTATTCCGCGTAGCCAAGCAGGCGGTTACCAAGGCTGGCCAGTATGCCTACCGTGACCGTCGTCAGCGCAAGCGTCAGTTCCGCGCACTGTGGATCGCCCGTATCAACGCCGGCGCCCGTGCAAACGGTCTGTCCTACAGCCGCATGATTGCGGGTCTGAAGAAGGCCAACATCGAAATCGACCGTAAGGTTCTGGCTGATCTGGCTGTTCACGAGAAGGGTGCATTCACCCAGATCGTAGAACGCGCCAAGGGCGCCCTGGCCTAACGGCACACGGTTACGTCAGCACACGAAAAAGGGAGAGTCCGCCAGCTCTCCCTTTTTTACTTTTTGATACAAGTCATCGATTTACCCGTCAAAGTCAGGTAATCCTCTAAATTCTTCCTCTCCATCGGTAATCCTGACTCGACAGATTGGGCAGGTTGCTCGACAATAAGCAACAATTTGTTCTATAACATATTGGCAATAATCGGGTGGTGCATAGGCAGGCACCTCAAACCTTATAGCCGCATTTTTAAGAATGCCTTCCATGCCGTTCATTGATAAGAGGTGTCTGCAAGGAATGTCATTGCCATCATTATCTTGTAATGGAACTGACCCTCTAGTTGCTTCAAAATGGCCATAGTGAACATTTCGTTCTTCTGTCACTGGGTGCAGTGTGCTAGTTAATTCAACGGCATATTTATTATCACCATCCAGGATTTCATCCAGTAGGGCGTTACGATCGTTTTCGTTTAAATCTTTGAGGGTCTGCCCGGGGGGGAGTCTGCCTTCTGGAATCTCAAAATATGGGTCTTGCATTAACGGACAAACGGTTGTCTCATCGATTTTCCCTTCAGCGACAAGTTCTTTGACAGGACGGACTACCATTCGTCCTTTGTCAACAAAGCGTTCGATGTAAGGGAATTGTGCTCTCCAGCTTTCAACGGGTGCTGCTGCGCGGCGTCGGAGGGGCCCCGTTTCGCCTGTTGGGTGGGTAGCACCACCACGGGCAACGGTTGTTGTGAGAGGCTGCTGCGTAATGCCATCCAGGCATTGCTGGAACGCTGTTTTGGCATCCTTGCGTCTCAGTTCTGGGTCATGTTGATTAGAAAGCACCGCATGGACTCGTGGGCAGTTATCGCCTAAGACTCTCCTTGCGCGTTCAACCGCTTTGTATAGCGCTTGAACTGACAACCTGACAGGAACACGGAAAATACCAACAGACAATAATGGCATGATGAGATCTATACCATTATAAGTATTATGGGATTCCGCAATCAGGCTGTAATAAAGATCTTCAAGGGTTTGAAGGTTAGAGGCTTCTCCTTCCGGACCTGCTGTATACTGCGGTCCTACAGCATGCAGAATGGCTTCTGTTCTCTGGTAATTGGTGTCTCTGGGATCATTCAGGTTAAAAGCGTCGGTGGCGGCAAAGGCACCTGTAGCGATAGATGTTCTGAGCTGATTTCTCAATCTGTCGCTGGCTCGTTGCAGGGAGGTGCCTGCACGGGCTACAAACGCAGCAGCAATGCCGCCGCCATGGCCTAGATTGCCATTGGCGGCATTCACGGCAAGGTTCGGGGTATTCAGTCGTTTGGCATAATCAAACATATTGTCAGTAATCACCAGATTCAATGTATTGTTATGCGCTGAAAGATGATCATCACCCGCATTAAGGGCTCTGGTGGGGTCAACGGTAGCCCGTAGGCCAGCTCCTTCCCTGGTGATGGGGATTAGTGACTCTGCCGCTATCCTTGCACTCCTTCCGTGCCGCGTTCTCATGGCGTCAATCTCAAACAACGACCGCGGGTCACGGATGGTTGGGGCTATATCATGCGCTTGGGCCTGTAGGTCAAAGGCCTGTGCTACCTCAGGATTTTGGTCAGCGATAACAATACGCTGTAGATTGGGGATATAACCGGTGTGCTGGAGTTCCCGGATCGCATCATATAATGCCCGAATAGATCGTTTAGGTCCCAGATAGGATCCCATGGCAAGTGCTATCTGGCAGGCATTAATGCCACTTTGATTCAGCTGTTTCAGTATCCGCTCGTAGTGGCGTCGTAAATTTTGTTCTGCCCTATCCTTGCTGGCTTCTGTCTCTCCGATGTCATTGGGCATAAGAGGGTTCATTGCGATGTATGCGAAGGTTTTCCGATCAGTGCCGTCGTCTTCGCAGGCTACGCTGATTTTTACCAGCGAACCTAGTTGGCATCCTTTTATCTCGCGTTTAACAGCATCTCTGAAATCTTGGGTCCAGAATGGATGGTTTTCGTCAGCTTTTTGATTGAGCAGGCTATTAAAGGTTCCGCCTGATCCGTAAGGAGGAGTGCTTTTTGGAGCGGCCGGACAGACGATATTGAGCTGTTCTCCTTCTAGCGAATCAGGCCTTTCTGTGATTGACCCCAGGCGGAATTCCAGTTGTGTTACTCCCTGACCCACATTTCCAAAAATGAGCATTTCATTGCGGAGGTCTAGGTCTCTTACTGCATCTGGATGAATTGTATGTGTCATCGGGCCTATAGCACCTTCTGCAGGTGGCATTGATTCTTCTGGCACAGGGGCTAGTACCTGGAGTTGACGTGCTTCTAATCGTCTCCCTCGTCTCGTAGCAATGCGTCGTCTTGGCTGATCTTCGGTGGTGACTTCTTGATCCGGTCTGGTGACAAGGTGATCCCCCAGATAATAACGGATTTCAGTAGGCAAGGGTTGACCTGTGCTTCCCAGTCCCATGATTTGACTGACGGCACTTATGAAGAAGGAGGGGTCGTATTGATAGCTTTCCTGATGGCTCATTTCCATCCACATATGCAGCAAAGGGCTTCTGTCTTTATCCGGCTGAACTACAAGGTTGTTATTTGCAGAGTTCTCTATCACGCCCCGTAAACTTTGCGCTGTGAAATGTGCATTGAGCTGAAGATCCTGAGGACCTTCGTTGGCGATTTGCTCCAAGAGATAGACGCAATCGGCAAGATCTTTTCCGAAGGCGATAGCTAATGTAATGACGTTATCCGTTTTGCCTGTATCCGCCGTGAGAGCATTGGAGTTGACCAATATATCTTTAAAGCGTGCATCTGGGATGCTTCCACGCACGCAATTGTTATTGGTGATGTATCTCAGATTTCTGGATTGTTCTGAGAGTTTCTGGTTCTGGTCCTGGTCCTGTAGCCTGGTGGTTGAGTGCTGTGAGTCAGAGTGTCTTGTTCTGGGGCGGCGAGGCCTGACGGGTGTTGACACACTTGCCGTCGGCGTGGTGGTAGTGGTAGTCCTGCTGCGCAGGCAGGTGCAACAGCATAAGCAGCCCCAAAGTTTTTTGCAGAATGCACAAAATTTATCCCAGCAGCTCTGGGGTTGTGGCTGGTCAGTACCTGCCCAAGTTGCGCCTGAAGTACCTGTTGAGGTGGTTACACTGGGTTGCATATTCTGCTCTCCGTTGCTTAAAAAATATGTAAGTAATGACGAACGGGTTGAATCTAACCTTTGATACACACATTAATGATTTTTTGTTGATCAAGGTTTTTCATGTTTTCTAAAGGATTTGACAACAAAATTGAGGGAAGGTTTTTGTTAGTCAGTTATTTGTTATTATTTTTTTGAATTAAAAATTATTTATCTATAATGTTATCTCCAGATTAAGCCCTGATGATCACTTTCAAAATGACATGGTCATGTTTATTGCTTTTCAGGTAAGCTCTTTCTTAATTGTTGAAATCGAAAACTCGGAGTGGTTGTGCAAAAAACAATGAAGGTGGCAATCATCAGTCTTCTTTTGACCATTTTGTCTGCCTGTGGTTCGACTGATGAAGTGAGGTTGAAGGAAGGTGAGTTCCAGGCCTTGGTTAGTGATCGCTTTCAATCACCTCGCTTGGTACCGGTGGATTTACCTGCCAATATTCGTTCCCAGCTTTATCTGGATACACCGTTCATCCATTTTGATCAAAATGGTGAGCGGGTCAGTTTTTCCCTAAAAGGGCGTTTTGATGTAGATCTCGCTGGTGCCTTACTCACTGAACCGGCACCTGTCACATTGACAGGTACGGCACGCCTGGTTTTTATACCCTCAGAGCAAGCGATATTCCTTGACGATATTTCCATAAAGTCTGCGGAGCTGGATTTGGGGCTGGATGCCATTCAACCTCTGTTCGGTGGCGGTCTGGCATCACTGATTGGCAATCGACTTGACCCGTTCTACCTGGTGTCGATTCCTGAGACCAGCGCTATTGGTCGGCTGATGCAGAAAGGTGAGGTGTCCATGGTGATCATGGATGGTGAACTCACCTTACGGCAGAAGCAGGGCAGCGCATAGTTTGCATCATCTGAACTGTCAGATTATGCCCTCTCATGTTCGGTAAAAGCCTGGCTGGCGGTCGTTCTTGTCTCTCAGGGCTTTAAGAAGGTGCTGGTGGAGGTGTTTACCTCCGGATACGGCGTCCCCGTTGAAATAACAATCCAGAAGAAAGCGAATATGCGTCAGTGAGAAGTGCTGTGCATGACGGATAAAACACTCCAGGTCCTTGAACCGGCGAATATGGTTGAAAGGCTGTCGGCGGGATTTTTCGAGGTCAATCAGGCGAATGATTTCGGGATTCTGGTCCAGAGCCGTGATGCTGGTCTCAGGCGAGCGGATAAAGATATGGTTAGGGTAAAGGCAATAGTGGGCAAGCCCCTGGTCGTGTAAGTTCCGGATAACCCGTGCAATGGCGGCCAATGCTTTTTGGGTGACTGCTTCCGGCTGCTGCGGAACCCTCTTCTGGTTCCAGTCATACAGGTTTTCATACCCCTCCAGTGCCAGAGTGATCAAAATAGCCTGATCATTGTTATCCTCGCGGCGCTTACCGTAATAAAGTGGGGTCAGAGTCGGAATAGCGCGAGACCGGAACAGTTCAATGTTGTGGTATTCCCTTTGAAATGTCGGTATGCCCCGAATCGGGTGCAATAGCTGGCGGGTATTATGGTTCTGCTGACGCTTGATGAAAACGTGCAAGGGAGCTTCACTTGGCAGTGTATAACGACTGACCCCACTCCAGCCTTCCCGTCGCTCATTGACAGGCTCAAACCATTCCAGTTTGAGATCCCAAAGGCTGGCAAAGTCCCCAAGGCCCTGACTGGCGAATTGTTTGGCGATATCCTCGTTGAGAAAATGCTCCATGAATAGGGGGTCCCGTTAATTTGCTACTGGAAAACAGCGGGCATTATACACAAAGCCTTTTGTAAGAGAGGGGGTGTTCATTGTTTCAGAGCCTTGTCCAGTTGGTATGCCATTGAAAATTGTACTGTAGTGCTCATTCTTGACAGCCTGACTTAATCAGCAAACAATGACCCGGTTGGCTCAGTGTGGGGTCTATAGCGTGATACCAATCGCCTTTTCTAACTACTGCATAAGTGCCCACTGGCGAGAGCATAAACTGAACAACCGTCCAGCCTCGCTACACAGTTTATTCCAGGCATTGCAGCAACAATCCACAATATCC
>MUIA01000102.1 GCA_002084115.1 Oceanospirillales bacterium LUC14_002_19_P2
ACCGGTTGCGGTTGTTTTGCCAAAAGAGGACAGAAGGTAGTCAGAGTACAGCTCAATCAGATCGTGTTTCATACCGGCAATAATGCCGTATTTTCAGTCTTGTGCGTAACTTGAGTTATTCACTGGATGGCACGAACCTATGGCTGCCATCCGTCCCGTGGGCGTTGCATTATTTTTGCGGCCTATACGGCAACTCCACTCTATCTGACGGGATTGCTGGCTCTTTTTCCTTCGGTCTCCCTGAGTCTGTTCGGAATCCTGATGGGCGTCAGTTATACCGTATATTTGCTGTTTATCGGAATTCCCCATGTCATGCATATTCCGTTTGAGCGAGGCTTTCTGTTTGCCAGTGCGGTTGTTTGTGTCGGGCTGGTGGTTCTGGTGTCAATGAAAGTGATTTCTGCGTTGTTCTGGGAGGCGGGTTTCGGACCGGTCTTTGTGGATGGTTAAGCATCGCCGTTATCGCCCTGTTGCTGTTTCAATTGCTGCACCCAGCGGAAGACTTCGGCAACAGGGCCTATCAGGTCAGAAGGAATAAAGGCGCCGACCTCTGTCTGACTGAACAGGGCACGGGCAAGGGCAACATTTTCCATGACCGGAATATCGTTTTGTTCTGCAACCTTGAGAATGAACTTGGCCTGTCCCCGTTTGCCCAAGGATGTCACGATAGGTAGTGGTGTTTTCTCCCGATCATAGTATAAGCCTACAGCGATATGGGTCGGGTTCTTGATGACAACATCGGACTTTTTCACATCCTCATCAGAATTAATGATTTCTTGATGGATCTCTTTCCGCTTTTGCTTGATTTCGGGATTACCGTCCATCTCCTTGTATTCTTTCTTGACCTCATCCTTGGTCATTCGCTGTTCTTTGGTGAAATTCCATTTTTCAAACATGAAGTCCGCAATAGAAATGACAACAAACGCGATGATTGAGAAGATCATCAGTTTTTTCAGCAGCGCAGCCAGTACCGGCAGGATGCAGCGTGAGCCACACCAGGGCATGTTGACCATGTCGGGTAAGCTGTTCTTGATGACGTAGTAAACGACGAACGACAGAAACACAATCTTGATGATGGATTTGAGCAATTCCACCAGGTTCTTGATCGAAAAGATTTTCTTGGCGCCCTGTACCGGGTCGATTTTCTTGATATCCGGTTTGATCGATTCAAAGGCGATCAGGAATCCAAACTGCATGACATTGCCGAGGATGGCAGCAAACGCGGCGACGGCCACCAGTGGTGTCAGCATCATGAGCATTTTATGCAGCAGGCCCTCGGCCACGAGCCGGAACGCTTCTTTGAACTCCAGGTTGTAGAACTCTGCCGGATACAGCAGGATTTCCTGGAACATCACCAAGTACCAGTCACTCAGGGCCCACAAGGTAGCAACTACCACAAGGATGGTTGCGGTGGAAGCGACTTCCTTGCTTTTGGCCACCTGGCCTTTTTTTCGGGCATCGCGGAGTTTTTTGGGGGTGGGCTGTTCTGTCTTTTCACTGCTGCTCTGGCCGCTCATACCATCAATTCTCCAAGCCGGGTGAACAGCCAGGGAATTTTGGCGGCATGCTCTTTGCCCAGCGTCATGATGGTGGTGATGCAGACGACCAGTATGGCCAGTGCTACAGCACTCTTGATCGGCATGGCCAGTATGAATACGTTGAGCTGTGGTGCTGAGCGGCTGATGAGGGCGACACCGAACTCGGCAATGAACATACTGATGATTGCCGGTGCGGCGAGCCATACGGCCAGGGTAATGATCTGGTCAAACTGGCCCAGGAAGAAAATCATGGCTGACTGGTTCAACACCGGATAAAAACTGAAAACTGGCCAGGCCTCATAACTGTGAAAAATGCTGTTGAGCAATATCAGGAAGACGCCGCTGACCAGGTAAAGGGTAAAGAATGTCTGGCCGAACAGAATGCCCATCGGTGAGGATTCT
This sequence comes from Oceanospirillales bacterium LUC14_002_19_P2, assembly GCA_002084115.1. Lineage (GTDB taxonomy): Bacteria > Pseudomonadota > Gammaproteobacteria > Pseudomonadales > Endozoicomonadaceae > Kistimonas. The sequence continues at coordinate 1,941 of MUIA01000102.1, forward strand.
GAGCCGGTCATGGCGTTCATGCTGCTGGCCATGGAGGCGCCACGCTGGTTATCAATGAAGAAACCGGCGGACTCCAGCGCCCAGAAGGGAATGGTTGCAATAAAGCCGATCAGCATGCCGATCAATACTTCCTTCATGATCAGGGCGAGCAGCATCCACATGCCCGGTGAGGTATCAGGCTGTTGTTGTGACACCAGGGGAAACAGAAAAATGGCAAGGCCACCCACTACACCGTTACGGATCATCGCACTGCCAAGGGACTTGGCGTTGAGCATAGGCACCACGGTGAAAATCGCCGTCATCCGGATCATCGTCATGGAATAGACGTAGAGGTATTCCTTGATCGTATCAATGATTTCCGGTGGCATCAACGTATCTCGGGAATCTGGTTCATGACGGCCAGGGCAAAGTTGAAGATCTCAATCCCCACCCAGCGAGCAGTCAGGAAAATACTGATGACCACAGCTACCAGTTTGAAGGCGAAGGGCAGCGTCTGTTCCTGAATCTGGGTCAGCGCCTGGATAAGACTGATCAGCAGTCCGATACCCGCCGCCGCAATAATGGGCGGCATGGACAGGATCAGCGTCAGCATCAGCGCTTCAGCGGTCAGGTTGAGTATGTCGGCATCGACCATGATGTGCTCCTGTCCCGGTCAGGCGTAACCCATGACCAACCCGTGAATCAGCTTGGTCCAGCCATCCAGCAGTACAAACAGCAGCAGTTTGAACGGCAGTGAAATGGTCATTGGCGAGACCATCATCATCCCCATGGCCAGCAGGATGTTGGAAACAATCAAGTCGATGACAATGAAAGGCAAATACAGCAGGAAGCCTATCTGGAACGCTTTGGTTAGCTCGCTGATGGCAAAGGAGGGCACCAGTACCATCAAACTGTCAGTGGCAATCTCTTCCTGATAATCGGGTGGCCAGAGCGCTTTGGCGCTTCTCAGGAAAAAAGCCCGCTCCCGTTCATTGGTGTTTTTGATCAGGAAGTTGCGGTAGGGTTCGATGCCGTCTTCAAAGGCACCCCGCCAGCTGTCGTCTTTCAGGCTGACTTCCCGATCCTTGAGGATTTCATAGGCTTCCATGCCCACTGGTGCCATGATGTAGATCGTCAGAATAATCGCCAGCGCATTCAACGCCATATTCGGCGGAATCTGCTGAAGGCCGGTGGCGTTACGCAGAATACCGAATACCACCACCAGCTTGAGGAACGAGGTGCCCAGAATCGCGATAAAGGGCACCAGCGACATCAGCGCAAGCGGTAGAATGAGGTAAAACGGCGTTGTAAGATTCAGATCCATGCGTGCGAGTCCCCTGCGGTTGCTGTTTACAGCAGTCGAACGATCCGCGCGCCCAGCTGGTTATTGATCTGGACCAGTTCACATTCGGCGAAAGGCTTGCCGTTGGCTTTCACGGTGACCGGGCTGGACATATCCCGGTTCAGTTCAAACGTGAAGCCGGGCTGGAGCTGTCGGGCTTCGCCGAGGGTCAGTTCCTGCTGGCCGACATCGAATACCAGCCGGACCGGGATGCCGTCGATATCCCGTGCACTGGCAGACTGGCCCTGATGCACCTGCTGGCCGTCATCAACCTGTTCGTCGAGATCTTCATCCAGGTCGTCATCGTATCCATCAAATTCATCACTCATGTGATTCTCCGCGGTCTCTTCCAGAAGGACTCGGGTTCCGTCGATACGACCGAGAAACCCGTTGTGCGACGAGAGCCGCACAAACAGGTGGGTTTTATTCTGGTAATAGCAATGGTCGAACAGCAGCACATCGCCGGTAGCCAGCTGACGCAGCTGGGTATCGGACAGTATGGTGTAGCCAACTTCCAGAGATAATGGGCATACCAACGTATCTGGCAGGTAGCCGCCGGCCTGTTGCTGAAGCAGGGCAAGCCACTGTCGGGTCTGGTTGTTAACGGTCATCAGGGCGCTGCTGTTCTGGCTGTCGGTACTGATCATGAGCTCAATACCGGCGGGCAGCTCTTCGGCCGGGTTGAAACGACTGGCGTGAATCAGCTGAATTTCGGTTTGCAACAGGGAACGGAGATCGCCCAGCAGCCGGTCCGTGACCATGGACAGGGTGCCCACCAGCAGTTCTTCTGGCAGACTCGCAGCGATATCACCAAGCCGGCTGTTACCCAGTGCCACCTCATTGAAAAGGGAACTGTTGAGGAAAATAAACGTGTCCATACCATCAATGCTGGCTGTCAGCCGCAGGTTATAACGGCGGTTCAGCAAGAGGGGGCGCACGGTCACCATGCAGTTTTCAGACGCCAGCTGTGAACGGAGCGCCGGCGGCTGACCGCAGACCAGGTTGTTCAGCAGGGCCTGCTCATGACTGATTTCCGTGCAGATCAGGGGCTTGATGGCCATGATTCAGGTTACCCGTTATCCTCGGCATCATCGTCTTGCGACTCGTCCCCGGTATACTGGTTACGGGAGCGACCATCGCCGGACTGATCCGAGTCACTGTCGTTCTGTAACTGGATGTTGACGGAGACATTGTCGCCAAACTTCCGGTTCAGGGTGTCGTTGAGTGCCTGTTCGCCCTTGCTGAGAAAATTGAACGAATCGGCGGAGGTCGTCATGAACTCGACCTTGATGTCTCCGCCTTCGCGGCGAAACATCACTTCGGTACCCGGCAGGATGCTATTGTTCAGCTTGATGTTGACGGTTTTGACATCACCCGCCGTCTGAACCTGTATCCGTTCAACAATCTTTTCAATCTTGTCGATGGCATCCTGGGTGTTGGCACCCTGAACTTCAGCGGTTTTGGCGGCTGAGACATCGGCACTCTTGGCATGAACTGCCTGTGCGCCCTGTTCCTGTTCCCGGTCACCGTAGACAGAGCGAAACAGGTCTTCGGGCGATTCGCTGTCCGTCTTTTTGGATTCCAGTTGCTTCTCGTCGCGCAGTGTTTCTTTTTTATCGGTGGGCAGCCTTTCGCCGTCAGGCCGTTTTTCCTGTTTGAGTTCTTTGGCGCCTTTGGGTTTGTCATTCATCAGGGCTTTGCTGAAATCATCGGCGTCTTTTTGGTCGGCATTGCCTCGGGGTTGCTCTTCAGCACCGGTTGCGGATTGCTGGTTATTGGTTGGCCCTGTGGATGGCGTTGGTGTGCCACTGATGCTCATGTCTGCTTCCCTGCTGTGTCATCAGAACTGGTAACGCCATTAATACCGGTTTCTGGGGTTGAACTCTTCGAGTTCCTGTTCTTCCTGGTAGGCCTTCTTTTTGGCCTCTTCCTCGTCCAGAACCTGGGTGAACTCTTCGAACTTCTTCACTGCCTGCATGGCCACTTTCAGTGCTGCCTCGGTCTGCTGGAGCTCTTCTCGGACTTCTTCTACGCGGGATTCGGCCTTCCTGATGGCTTCCTCAAGTACGAGGTCATGTTCCCGCATCCTGGCAATGCGTTGTTTCAGGAAGTCCAGGTCGTGCTGGTGGACCTGGGCATTAATGATGTTATCGTAGAGATTGCGTTCTTCTTGACCACGCCAGTCTACATAAGTCGTCAGCTCTTCCTTTTTCTGATCCACTTCGATCACCGCCTGCTCAAGGCGATAACGCACTTTCTTGACCTCATCCTGAGCGGATTTTTCCCGGATACGTTTAATCTTGAGCAGGTCGTGCAGCATCAGCGAACCAGTTGCATCATTTGTTGCAGGGTGGTTTCGTACTCCGTGAACTCATCGGTGCGTTGCCTGAGGAACTGGCGAATGTAATCAATTTTGGCCAGCGCTTCATCCGCTACCTGATCGGTGCCCTGGCGGTATTCGCCGACTTTGACCAGCAGCTCGATTTCTTCATATTTGGCCATTAATTCCCGGATGCGTCCGGCTGCCTGTTGCTGTTCTTCCGGGACAATGTTGTTCATGACCCGGCTGGTACTGGCCAGTACGTCGATCGCTGGGTAATGGTTGGCAGCCGCCAGCTTTCTGGAGAGGATAATGTGGCCGTCGAGAATCGAACGGGTTTCATCGGCCACGGGTTCGGTCATGTCATCCCCTTCCACCAGAACGGTGTATAGAGCGGTGATCGAGCCCTTGTCCGACATGCCGGCCCGTTCCATCAGGCGGGGCAGGGTGGCGAAAACCGATGGCGGGAAGCCTCGCCGGGTAGGTGGTTCGCCAGCCGACAGGCCGATTTCCCGCTGGGCCCGCGCAAAACGTGTGACTGAATCCATTAACAACAGTACTTTCTTGCCTTGGTCACGGAAATATTCGGCAACGGCCGTCGCCGTGTAGGCCGCCTTGGCCCGCTCCATAGAGGATTTGTCGGAGGTTGCGACAACGGTGACGGACTTTTTGACACCTTCCGGCCCCAGGTCATGCTCCAGGAATTCCCGGAGTTCCCGTCCCCGTTCACCGATCAGCGCAAGAACGGTTACGTCAACCTCTGCTCCCTTGACCAGCATGGACAGCAGCGTCGACTTACCGCCACCGGCGGCTGCAAAAATACCCATCCGCTGGCCTTCGCCACAGGTGAGCATCCCGTCCAGTACCCGGATGCCCAAGGGAAGGGGATGATCAATCAGTTTCCGTGTTAAAGGGTCAGGTGCGTCCGCATAAACCGGGTACCAGGCTTCCGGTTTGGTGTTGTCCTTTGGATCCTTGTGGATCGGATTGCCCATGCCATCAAGCACCTGGCCAAGAAGGTGGGGGCCAACAGCCACATGGTGCACCCGACCGGTAGGAATGACTTCAGTATTGGATGAGATGCCCAGCATTTCACCGAGAGGTGTGAGAATCGCATCGTAGCCCTGAAAACCAACCACTTCAGCGAAACCGACTTCCTCTTCACCGGGGGTGACCAACTCACACAGCTCGCCGATCTTGGCACCGGCAACAGCCGCCTTGATGATCATGCCCTGGACTTCCGTGACTCGGCCGCGGATATCCACCAGCCGGCTACCGTCGACGGCGGTCTGCAGGGCTTCTGTCAGGTATTCGAGTGCGTCATTGTTGCTCACGCGACAGTTCCTTCTGTCTGATCAGCGGACTATTAGCAAAGTATATGTTTCCACTGTCGAGGATGTCCGGGTCAATCGCTAAAATGTGCTGATAACCGTCAAAATAAAAGCGCCGGCAGGTCGGCGCTTTTATTGCAGGAACTGACATCTGTCAGAAATCAGACCATGATGCCCATGTCTCCGCCCGCTTGACCGGGGGGGGGCTTGGGTGCGTCATTCGAGGGACCCGTCTTGCCGGAAAGATCAATCGGGGTATCACTCTCGTTGTCCACTTCAGCGATACACCATTCCAGCGTATTCACGAATTTCTCCAGATTGGATTCAAAGGAACCGTAATCAATGGAGCCGGGCATGGATTTGATCAGCAGGATTTCGGTTTTGTCATGGTTCAGCGCAAGGAACGCACCCTGCATGCTGTGATGCTGCAGATTAACAAACAGCAGCTTTTCAAACAGCTTGGCTTTATCGACCCCGTGAGGATCAAGACGCTTGACGGAGGAAACAAACACCATGGCCTCGTCATCCTCGAGGTACTCGATATTGACGATCATGGTATCGTCGAAGCAGAGACCGCAGGCGCCGTGTTCATTGAGCTTCAGTTCGCCCAGCCCAATCCCTTCGGCAAAGCGTTGCAGGTTTTCTTCGACATTCTGCCGGTGTGACATGGTGGTGAATCCTCCCTGGATCGAAAAATGTTGACAGGTTGCAGTGAATTACAGAGTTAGACTCACATTCCCCCTGTAAAGTTCCGGCTATTTCAGTAGCTTAATAGCCGAAACCCACACCAGATGACCTTCAGTCGCATGGATGCGTTCTGAGAACCTGCCATCAGATATACCCCTAAGTATATACAAGCTCAGGGCAGGGAAAGCGCAATTACCGTTCCAGTATGGCAGTGACCCCCAATCCACCGGCGGCACAGATGGAAATCAGGCCTCGGCCACCCCCGTTCTCTGCCAGCGTCTTGGCCAGTGTAGCGATGATTCTGGCGCCGGTGGCCGCAAAGGGATGGCCGGTGGCCAGTGAGCTGCCTTTGACATTGAGCTTGTTCCTGTCAATGGCGCCCAGCGGGGCGGAGAGCCCCAGTTTCTCCTGGCAGAATCCCGGATCTTCCCAAGCCTTGAGGGTAGACAGCACCTGCGCGGCAAAGGCTTCGTGAATCTCGTAGAAATCAAAATCCTGCAATGTCAGGCCCGCTTTCTGCAGCATTCTGGGTATGGCATAGGTGGGAGCCATCAACATGCCTTCCTTGTCATAGTCCGTCTTGCCAAAGAAGTCGACGGCAGCGGATTCACAATGCGTGAGATAAGCCTGAACCGGCAGGTTGCGCTCAGCTGCCCAGGTTTCACTGGCCAGCAGGACACAGGAAGCACCATCAGTCAGGTTCGAGCTGTTGGCGGCCGTCAGGGTGCCCCCGTCACGGTCAAAGAATGGCTTAAGGCTGGCCAGCTTTTCCAGCGAGGTTTCAGGGCGCAGGGTGTTATCCCGCTCCAGCCTCTGGAAAGGGGACACCAAATCGTCAAAGAATCCAGAAAGATAGGCCTTGTTCAGGTTCTGGTGGCTGCTAAAGGCCATCTGGTCCTGGTCATCTCTGGCAATCTCCCAGTGCTTTGCGGTGATCTCGGCATGTTCACCCATGGATTTGCCGGTGCGGGGTTCGCCATTGACCGGAATGAGGGGGATCAGGTGGCGAGGACGAATCTGGGCCACCAGCTTCAGGCGCTCTCCCAGGGATCGGGCCCGGTTCAGTGTCAGCAGAATATGGCGCAGTTCCTCATTCACGCCGATGGGGGCGTCGGAAGTGGTGTCCGAGCCGCCGGCGATCCCGGCATATATCTGCCCCAGGGCAATCTTGTGTACGCCCGGCATGGGCATGAACTAATGAGGTGAAAGTCCTCTGTAGGAAGATCACCATCGAAAACCATGTTGTGAGTAGATGATAACTACTAGCGAATGGCAAGGGCTTAACCGCG
>MUIA01000147.1 GCA_002084115.1 Oceanospirillales bacterium LUC14_002_19_P2
TGGCAAAGTCACCAGCCCATACGGTCAAAACTCAGAGCAACCATGTCTTTCTGTCGATTTACTCAGCTTTCAGGTTGGAAACCCTCTCCCTGAAACTGAAGGTCAATCATTTTCAGCTCAGGGAGAAGATTTACATGACCGCTCTGCGGGCATCATTCGAGCAGCTAAGGTTATTCGTTACTGCGTAACTTGAGTAAATCATGCCAAAAACCTACACATCACCTCCTGAAAATAAATTAAAACAGCATGTGACGCCTGATCCTGATATTGACTGGAACCGAATCGAAGAGGCTCGTCTAGCCATAACTAACGGAAATCTATCGATTGATACCAATCGTCTAGCTCAAAAAATCATAGATCTGGAGATAGCTATTGAGAGCACCAGTCCAAAGCTATGATTTTGCCATTTTCTTCTCACCCCTCTTATCCAATAGATTCCAAGTGGTCCACCAGTAACTGTAATGTACGGTTACCACGAAACTCATTGATATCCAGCTTATAGACCATCCGGACTTTTCTGACAGAAAGATCCGGCCAGGTGCCGGTATCGACATTAAAAGCGATACCATCAATCCAGTGATCTGCACCCGGACACATCAAAACCATCTTGAGATGTTTTTCACCGACCAAACGTTGTTCGACCAATTCGAAGCAACCGTCAAAGACCGGCTCAGGAAAATTTTGTCCCCAAGGACCTGCTTCTCGTAACAATTCAGCCGTTGCCATAGAGAAGTCCTTCATTGCCAGCTCCCCATCAGTTAACACGAGGGCTTTTAATTGGTCTTCCGTAATGATGCGGCGTGCTTCCTCATCAAAGGTAGCAGCAAACCGATCATAATCTTTCTGTCGTATGCTCAATCCGGCGGCCATGGCATGACCACCAAATTTCAGGAGTAAACCGGGATTACGGGTGGCAATGGCATCCAGTGCATCGCGTATGTGAAAGCCTGGAATGGAACGGGCTGAGCCTTTGATTTCTCCGTCCTGACTGGCAGCAAATGCAATCACCGGGCGATGCAGTTTTTCTTTCACCCGGGACGCCAGGATACCAATCACACCCTGGTGCCAATCCTCCTGAAACAGGCACAACCCCCACGGCAGCGACTGATCTTCATCCAATTCCAGCTTGGCCAGTTCCCGTAAGGCATCATCCCGCATACCCGACTCAATGGATTTACGTTCTTCATTCAAGCTATCGAGTTCTGCGGCCATCTGTCGTGCCTGCAGGATGTCGTCCGTTAACAGCAGCTCTATGCCCAGAGACATATCATCCAGACGACCGGCGGCATTCAGGCGAGGTCCCAGGGCAAAGCCCAAATCCGTTGCCGACAGCGTATCCCTGCGACGCCTGGCAACATCCACCAGCGCCAATATTCCCGCACAAGCACGCCCTGCACGAATACGAGCCAATCCTTGATGAACCAGAATCCGATTATTGGTATCCAGGCTGACAACATCCGCCACCGTACCCAGTGCCACGAGATCCAGAAAATCTGCCATATTCGGCTTTGCTACACCGCTTTGTGCAAACCAGTCTCGCTGTTCCAGCGTCGTGCGAAGGGCACAGAGTACGTAAAAGATAATGCCGACACCTGCCGTATTCTTCCCTGGGAAAGGACATTCAGGCTGGTTAGGGTTCACTATTGCATCGGCGGCAGGGAGTTCTTTGCCTGCCAGATGGTGATCGGTTACGACCACCTGCATGCCCAATGCCCTGGCAGCCTCTACACCGGCCATGCTGGAAATACCATTATCGACCGTCACCAACACATCGGGCTGCTTCGCTCTGGCAACTTCGACAATTTCCGGTGTCAGCCCATAGCCGTATTCGAATCGGTTCGGCACCAGATAATCCACCCAAGCTGTACCCAGAGCACGCAGCGCTCTGACAGCAAGAGCACTGCTGGTCGCCCCATCGCAGTCAAAATCCCCGACAATCAATATACGACGTCGATTGATTACCGCATCGGCCAGGATCGTTGCCGCTTCACGGATGCCCTTCAGATCTTCATAGCTGTACAAACCCTTGAGGGTTCGGGCGAGATCCTGATCATTCAATACGCCCCGTGCAGCATAAATACGCTGTAGTAACATTGGCATATCTGCAGGAAAGGATGCATGGGACAGATCGGGCGTGCGTTGCACAATAGAAAGTGTCATAGAGGCAGTACAGGATTGTGAATGAGTAAGCCAACGGCGCTTACTGGTTATCCATTCTACCAGTAAGCGCCAGGACTCTGCACATTGATGATACTCATTGATACTGTACTCTGTAGAACAATATCAGCTTATACACCCATCGTTATTTATTACCCCGGCCTTCATATTGTGTCGATCTCTTGTCATATAAAGCACCAAGCAACCAATACAGGCAACAATGATCAAAAGTAAAACCGGTGACCAGGCAATATCCGTTTTCTGTATCAACCAGGTGGCCGCCAGCGGAGCACATCCGCCAAATATCGCAAAGCCTGCGTTATAGGTAAAACCAATGCCCGTGTACCTGACAGAAGCCGGAAAAAGCTGGATCAACATGCCCGGCCCGGCAATACTGACGACACCTGTTAGGATGGCCCCTAGAATAAATGCGGGAGCCAACCACTGTTCAGACTGTGACGGCAAATAAAAGATCGGAAACATCAGCATAAATTCCATGATAACCGCAAAGATAAAGACTTTACGGATACCCATTCGATCCGCGATGAACCCGACACCAACGGAACATAACCCAGCCAGGAACAACACAATGCCCCCCACCAAAGACAACCACTGCCGGGACTCGGTAAACACCGTCTCGAGATAAGTTGGCCAAAATACATTAATGAGAATGGTTGTTGTGCTGTTCAGGGCAATACACATCACACCACAAAATACTTCAACCCTGTGATGCTGAAACAATGCCGCCAACGGCACAGTCACAATGCCGCCCTGTCGCTGAAGCTGTGTAAATGACAGCGTTTCCTGAAACCGGGTTCGAATCACAAATCCGATCACACCCAGCAATCCACCGATCCAGAATGGGATACGCCAGCCGAAATCTGTCATGGCATCAATCGACATAAGCAATAATAGCCCGGCATGTACCAAGTACCCCAAGGTCAGTCCGGCGAACATACCCAGTACAATGCAGCCGCATCCGGCATAGCACTGTTTTGGCAGAATCTCTCTAATATACGTGAACGCCCCTCCTGACTCCCCGCCCATGGACACCCCCTGCAGCAGCCGCAGCATTAGCAGCGAGATAGGCGCGACAATGCCTATCTCATGGTAACCAGGCAAACACCCCATCAGCGCTGTCGATGACGCCATCAGCAGCAGGGTCCAGGCAAAGGGTCTCTTCCGTCCCCGGCGGTCGCCATGGTGTCCGAACAACACACCGCCCAGCGGACGCACAAGGTAACCGGCACTGAAGGTGGCAAAAGTTAACAGCAGCCCTTCCACCTGTGATTCGGCAGGAAAAAAAACGGATGACAGGTACGGCGCCATCAAGGCATAAATCAGAAAGTCGTAGGTTTGCAGCACACAACCCAGTGCTGTGATGATGACAAACTTCCGCGTTTTTATATGGCTATTGTGTGCACTGCTCACTGAACCGATCCTTTTTAAAACAGAAAAACATGGCACATAGCCTGATAGCTGCCAGATTTTTTCTCTTTAAAGGATCCAGACAAAACGGCGAACAACAAAAAGGCCGGTATGTTTTACCGGCCTTTAGTGAAAGCTGATAACCACTTAAGAGGCTGTTGCAAAAGCCCAATTCAGTGGCATAGGCGATGACCTTATTCTGCAATAGCACCTTATGCTGCTCTCAATATATTCTCTACCTCTTTTTCATGGCAATGCAGATCACCTC
>MUIA01000101.1 GCA_002084115.1 Oceanospirillales bacterium LUC14_002_19_P2
ATTTGAGTAGTCCAGGGCCCGAAGTCCTTTAGCCACAGAGTAATACAGAGTAATAAAGCAGCAGCCCCACAGGAAATTCGAAATTGAATGGTCAGACTGCGGCTTTATGAAATATCCGGGCTAGATATTCGCCTCATACTCTATTTTGATTACGCGACTGATGTTTATAGCGATTTGTGTATGAACGACCACAGGACCTGCAACAGGTGTTTGGTTGGTTTTCTTGAGGCAAAAAAAACCCGCGTACTGGGGGAAGTATCGCGGGCTAAGACCATTAGGAGTGAAACATAGGTACACAATCCAAGTACCAAGGTCATTTCTGACCTAGCCGACAAGGTTGTAGGGGGACATCAACCTCATCAGCACTGTAAGTATTAACGATATTTTGACATCTTCCAGCCAAGAATTAGACAAAAAACGCATAAAAATGAAATTAATGATTATTTAGGTAATTTAATTGACGCTCTGTGCGTGTTAGCCCTTGATATCGTTGGGCTTGTCGTCTGAAGGGGGAGGGTGGTCCGAGTCTACGGAAAGCTTGTCTTTAAAACGCTTGAGGTCGCGAATTTGCCCGGCCGTCATGTACAGGTCGGCCTCCTGACCTTCCAGCGTACTGTCACCATGCCATGGCAGTAGTCGGCAGTCCGATGAGTGCTGACTGAAGTCCAGAAATGGGTATTTGATGATGGTGAAGTAGGGAGAATAATCGAAATCTCGAGGCGTACATAACTTAGGATTCCGCTGAAACAGTTGGACGCCTTTGTCACCATTGCGTTTGACCAACGGTAGGATCGGGAAATGAATAAAGCTGAAGGCTTCAGCAATCATTGTGGAGCAAACGGTTTTGGTGGCCTGTCCTGGCATGTGGCTGAACAGGGATGACCGCCAACGACCGGGTATAAAGCTGTAGGGAAGCAGAAAACGCAATAAATCGAGGATTTGACGAATGTCGTACTCTTGCCCTAGACGGCTGACAGCATAATGCAGCACCTGCTGGCCATCGCGATAGCTCATGCCGTTGGGGCGACAGATTCTTACATGTTCACCTTCGTAGACCTGCAGGGGACGGATCACAGTACCAAGACCGAGCTCGCTCTCGATCAGTAGCTGATCTTCACTGTCCCCCTCATAGCTTTTACTGACGTAATCTCTTAATCGCTTGTCCTCAATATCGTGGAGTTTGCCTATATAGAGGGCGGCATGGGACCAGTTGCTTTGCGTGATCTGCTTGATGACACCAGCTACCCTGGATCGTCCTTCGATGAGCAGGACATCAGCAGGTTTCAGTTCATAGCGAATACGGTCGAAATCACACAGCGTGGCACCCCGCGCCGGTGAGGTTTCGTGGGTCAGCCACTTTTCGAGCCAGTGAACGATAACGGTGAAAGGATTCATTCTTGTCTTTCTGCTACTGCCTGATCGATTTATTGGACCCCTCTACTGCTGAGATTAGCACTCCGCTGGATTCAGCCGTGGCGAACCTTATACTTAGTAGGCAAGGATTCTCTATGTGTCAGAACTATGGCGGTATTGCCTGGAGGTCGTGTGACAGATCAGCATCAAACCCGGGATTCTCTGCTAAGTAACCTGGAAAAAATAAGAACAGAAGCTGGGTTGCCGCCCGTGCATGCCTGGAACCCGCCATTCTGTGGTGATATGGACATGGTCATACGCCGTGATGGCAGTTGGCATTATATGGGTAGCCCGATCGGGCGGGCTTCAATGATACGGCTGTTTTCAACCATTATGCGGCATGATGATGACGACTGTTATTACCTGGTAACACCGGTTGAGAAAATCAGAATCCAGGTGGAAGATGCGCCGTTTGTCGCTATTGCCGTCGATGCGGAAGGGGAAGGGCAGGATCAAGTGCTGACGTTCACGACGAATGTGGGCGATACCGTGCGTCTGGATAGTGAGCATCCGTTTCGAGTAGATCTCGACCCAGAGTCAGCAGAACCTTCGCCTTATATTCTGGTCCGCGATCGGCTCGAAGCATTGGTGCATCGGAATATTTTCTATCAACTTGTTGAAATGGCAGATATCCAGTCAATGGAGAAAAGCGATTGGTATGGCATCTGGAGCGGTGGCGCTTTTTACAAAATCGCGCCGGTAGCATCGCCTTGAAAGGGTAAGGCTAGGGCAAGAAAAAGGGGCGAAAAATTCGCCCCTTTGTTTTACATGTTGGGATAGTTGGGGCCGCCAGTTCCTTCCGGTGCAATCCAAGTGATATTCTGGGCAGGATCCTTGATGTCGCAGGTCTTGCAGTGCACGCAGTTCTGGGCGTTGATAACGAATCGTTTCTCGCCAGACGTTTCGTCTGCCATGACTTCATACACGCCGGCAGGGCAGTAACGCTGAGCCGGTTCATCGAATTTTGGCAGGTTATCGCGTATGGGAAGATCGACATCCTTCAAACGCAGATGGCAGGGCTGATCTTCCTCGTGGTTGGTATTAGAGAGGAAAACGGAGCTCAGTTTGTCAAAACTCAGTTTGCCATCGGGCTTGGGATAGCTGAGCTTCTGACATTCGGCTGCCGGTTTCAGCTGGGCGTAATCTGTAGACTTGTCGTGTAGGGTATAAGGCAGTTTGCCGTTGAATATATTGATATCAACCCACGATAAACCACCACCCAACAGGGCGCCGTGCTTGTGTACCAGTGGACCAAAGTTGCGCTGAGCATGAAGCTCTTCATAAACCCAGGAGCTTTCAAAAGCCTGGGTAAAGGCGCCCAGTTCACTGCCGCCTTCATCGCCTGACTTGAGCGTTTCGAAAATAGTTTCCGCTGCGATCATGCCGCTCTTCATGGCAGTATGAGAACCATTGATCTTGGCGTAATTCAGGGTGCCTGCATCACAGCCCACCAGCAGACCACCAGGGAAAGTCATCTTGGGCAGCGACTGTAGTCCGCCTTTGGCTATTGCGCGTGCACCATAGGAAACACGCTTGCCACCTTCCAGGAACTGCTTCACAACCGGGCTGTGCTTGTAACGCTGGAATTCATCAAACGGGCTGAGATGAGGATTGCTGTAGTTAAGGTCGGTAATCAGGCCGACAACCACCTGATTGTTTTCCAGATGATAGAGAAAGCCACCGCCCATGGAGCCACTTTCGCTCAGCGGCCAACCTGCTGTATGAACGACAAGTCCCTGTTGTTGTTTGTCGGCAGGAATGTCCCACAACTCTTTGATACCAATACCATAATGTTGTGGATCCTTGCCTTCATCCAGCTTGAACTGGCTGATCAGCTGCTTTCCTAAATGGCCACGGCAACCTTCCGCAAAGATGGTGTACTTGGCACGCAGCTCCATGCCCGGCATGTAGCCTTCTTTTTGTTCACCGGTGGCGGAAACCCCCATGTCACCGGTGATGATGCCTTTAACAACACCGTCTTCAACAATGATTTCCTGGGCAGCAAACCCCGGAAAGATTTCAGCACCAAGCCCCTCTGCCTGTTCGCCCAACCAGCGGCAGACATTCCCCAAGCTGATGATGTAGTTGCCTTCATTATGCATGGTCTTATGGGTCAGGAAGGCGGGGATTTTTTTAGCGTTGTCCTGATCTTTCAGGTAGTAGATCTCATCGCCCTTGACCGGGGTGTTAAGTGGCGCACCGCGCTCTTTCCAGTCCGGGAACAATTCATTCATGGCCCGGGGCTCAAAGACTGCGCCGGACAATATATGCGCGCCAACTTCTGAACCTTTCTCAACCACACAGACAGTCAGTTCCTGTTCTGACTCCTGAGCCAGTTGCATCAGGCGGCAGGCCGCGGACAATCCGGACGGGCCGGCCCCGATGATAACGACATCGAACTCCATGGATTCGCGTTCCATGACACTCTCCTGCTGCTACGGCTAGCCGAACCCTGGGTTGGCATCCCCCGATCCGGCAAACACACGGCTTTTGGTAAAAATGCGTCTTCGTTGCCTCAAACGCTTGTTTGAATTTTTGTTCGCATTATACTTGGCTTCGCGCAAATGAACAGTGGTCTGCCGCAATCAACCTGCGGATAGCCACTATCACGGGTTATTCCCGGGTGATGCCATTATTGTTGATAGTCAGGATTACTGCCTGTCTGTAAGGGTAGAGTGCAACGACTCACCGGCTTTCCTTGACCCGGTTACGGCCAGCGGTCAAGATAGCTCCGGCACGAGATACGGGATGCTCACATAACAAACCTTATATAACGACCGATGCATCGCCGCCTGGACGCCAACAGTCTGGACAGTTTCAGAGTTGTACAGCCTGCTGGATAAAAAACTGAACGGAGAATGTACGAGGAGCTCATGAAGGTTCTTGTAGCGGTAAAAAGAGTCATAGACTACAACGTCAAGGTATGCGTTAAGGCTGATCACAGTGATGTGGATCTGACTAACGTGAAAATGGCCATTAACCCGTTCTGTGAAATCGCGGTAGAAGAAGCGGTTCGCCTGAAAGAGAAGGGCGTGGCTTCTGAAATTGTCGTCGTTTCCATGGGACCCAAAGAGTGCCAGGAGCAGATCCGCACAGCGCTGGCGCTGGGTGCAGATCGCGGCATTCAAGTGCAAACCGATGAAAAGCTGGATTCTCTGTCTGTCGCCAAGCTGCTCAAGGCGATTGTCGATGAAGAAAAACCCGACCTGATCGTACTTGGCAAGCAGTCCATCGACAGCGATAACAACCAGACCGGTCAGATGCTGGCTGCACTGGCTGGCCTGCCGCAGGGGACTTTCGCATCTGAAGTCAAAGTTGAAGACGGCAAGGCCGTGGTCACCCGTGAAATCGACGGTGGTTTACAGACGGTTGCACTGAACCTGCCGGCGGTTGTCACTACCGACTTGCGTCTGAACGAACCCCGTTACGCTTCACTGCCCAACATCATGAAAGCCAAGCGTAAGCCGCTGGATGTCAAAACCCCGGCAGAGCTGGGTGTTGAGGTGGCTTCCACCATCACCACACTGAAAGTTGAGCCGCCCGCTGAGCGTCAGGCCGGTATCAAGGTAGGCAGCGTGGATGAGTTGGTCGAGAAACTGAAGAACGAGGCAAAGGTGATCTGATGAGTATTCTGGTCGTAGCTGAACACAATAACAGCGCCCTGAACGCTGCTACTAATAACGTAGTGACGGCTGCCAGGGCCATCGGTGATGATATCCACGTCCTGGTCGCTGGCAGCAATTGTGGCGCCGCCGCAGAAGATGCCGCTCAGATTGAAGGTGTTGCCAAGGTTCTGGTGGCAGACAATACTTCCTATGAGCACCAGTTGGCTGAAAACACTAGTCTGCTGATCGCTGAACTGGGTAAGAACTATTCCCACGTGCTGGCGGCTGCCACGACTACTGGCAAGAACACCATGCCGCGTGTGGCTGCACTGCTCGATGTTGATCAGATTTCTGACATCGTGGCTGTTGAAAGTGCTGACACGTTCAAGCGTCCAATCTATGCCGGTAACGCTATCGCAACCGTGCAGTCCAGTGCGCCGATCAAGGTGATCACTGTGCGTGGTACCGGGTTCGATGCCGCTGCAAACGGTGGTAGTGCCCCCATTGAATCATTGGCTTCTGCACACGATGCCGCCACCTCTGCCTTTGTAGGCGAAGAGCTGGCCAAGTCTGACCGTCCGGAACTGACAGCTGCGGATATCGTGGTATCCGGTGGTCGTGGTATGGGCAACGGTGAGAATTTCGAGATTCTCTATAGCCTGGCTGACAAGCTGGGTGCTGCCGTTGGTGCCTCCCGTGCAGCGGTTGATGCCGGTTTTGTGCCTAACGATATGCAGGTTGGTCAGACCGGTAAGATTGTTGCGCCGCAGCTGTATGTTGCCGTTGGTATCTCTGGTGCCATCCAGCATCTGGCCGGTATGAAGGACTCCAAAGTCATTGTTGCTATCAACAAGGACGAGGAAGCGCCCATCTTCCAGGTGGCAGACTACGGTCTGGTTGCAGACCTCTTTGAAGCGGTGCCGGAACTGGCCGGCAAGCTCTAAGGCAAACCAAAAGAAAAGGCCCGCGAAAGTGGGCCTTTTTTTATCCGGTTTATTGGCTCTGGATTCAACGATCCGGGCTGTTGCATGACAGCCGTTGTTTGTTAGTATGGTTTTACGCTGCAAAGGCTGGGATGCCGACTGCAATAATAACGACAAGAGCAGGAAGCGGGTGTCTACCGGGGGTACGCGAGTGGTTTCAATTCTTGTAGCAGATGATCATGATCTGGTTCGAACAGGGATTGTACGGATGTTATCCGATGTTGAGGATTTTGATGTCATCGGTGAAGTCGCGACGGGCGAAGAGGCTATCACTTTTTGCCGTCAGAATACGCCCGATGTGATCTTGATGGATGTCCGCATGCCGGGCATTGGCGGTCTGGAAGCGACCCGAAAGCTGCAGCATTGCAGCCCAGCCTCAAAAATCATTGCGGTTACTGTTTATTCTGATGACCCTTATCCCAGCCGTTTATTGGAAGCGGGTGCCTCAGGCTACCTGACGAAAGGAGCTGCGCTGGATGAAATGGTAACGGCTATCCGGGCAGTTGTATCGGGCAATCGTTATATCAGCCCTGAAATTGCCCAGCAGATGGCTCTCAAACCCTTCAGCAAGAAGTCAGACAATCCCTTTGAGCAGCTCTCCCAGCGCGAACATCAGATTGCGACCATGATTGTCCAGTGCCAGAAGGTGCAGGATATTTCTGACAAGCTCTGTCTCAGCCCGAAAACCGTGAACAGTTATCGCTATCGGATTTTTGACAAGCTTGAGATCAACAGCGATGTGGAGTTGACGCACCTGGCCATCCGGCATGCACTGGTGGATACCCAGACAATGGCAATCTAACCGGTTGGCGAGTGCAGTGTGGCAGCGTTCACGTTACCATTCGGTAGAATTGACCGGATGTGCCTGTTATGTCGACAGATAGTAACGCCTTTGATCATCAGACTTACCTAAAAAATGCGCCCGAGCAACCGGGCATCTACAAAATGCTGGATGGTAATGCCGACGTACTTTATGTCGGCAAGGCCAAAAATCTAAAAAAACGGTTATCCAGCTATTTCCGCAAGCAGGGATTAGCGGTTAAGACGCAGGCCATGGTCGCCAAGATTCACGCCATTGAAACGGTGGTGACCAATACCGAGTCAGAGGCGCTGATTCTTGAGCAGAACCTGATCAAAACCCTGAAACCGCCGTATAACATTCTTCTGCGGGATGACAAATCCTACCCCTTTATCTACCTCTCCCATAAAGATCGTTTTCCCCGCCTTGCTCTGCACCGCGGGAGGAAAAACAAGACGGGTCGTTTCTTTGGTCCTTACCCCAGTGCCGGTGCGGCCAGGGAAACACTGGGTATTCTCCAGAAGATTTTTAAAGTCAGGCAATGTGAAGACAGTTTTTTCAGGAACCGGACCCGGCCCTGCCTGCAGTATCAGATCAATCGCTGCAAAGCACCTTGTGTCGATTTCGTGGATGAGCAGGAATATGGCCGGGATGTGCAGGATTCCGTGCGATTCCTGGAAGGAAAAAGCCAGGAAATCATCTTTGACCTGATTGGAAAAATGGATACAGCGGCAGAATCGCTGGAATTTGAGCAGGCAGCAGCCTTTCGTGATCAGGTTAACTTTCTAAGGCAAACTCAGGAAGGGCAGGCCATCAGTGCCCAGCGTGGTGATGCCGACGTGCTGGGAATCGCCTGGAAGCCGGCTGGCTGCTGCGTCATTGTGATTTTTGTGCGTCAGGGCAGGGTGCTGGGCACCCGGCAGTTCCATCCGGATTTTAAGCTGGAGACAACTCGTGAGGCGGCACTGCTCAGTTTTCTGGCGAATTTCTATATCCGGAATGCAGACGCACGGGATTTCCCCGCTGAAATCGTAATTCCCTGTGCCGTGGAAGACCAGGAATTGCTGGAAAGCACATTACAAGAGGTATCTGGAAAGGCTATATCTCTGCGACATCAAGTCCGCAGCGACAGAAAGCGATGGCTGGAGCTGGCAGATAAAAACGCGGTGCAGGCCCTCGCTGTCTGGCTGGCAGATCGAAAGAATATTTATCAGCGATTCCTGATGTTACAGCAGGCACTTCAGATGCCTGCTGTACCTGAACGCATCGAATGCTTTGATATCAGTCATACGATGGGTGAAGGCACAGTCGCCTCCTGTGTAGTCTTTGATCAGCAGGGTGCCGCTAAATCGGATTATCGACGTTTTAATATTCGTGACATAACTCCAGGCGATGATTACGCGGCGATAGGGCAGGCCGTTGAGCGACGTTATGCCCGGCTACTCACCGGGGAAGGGAAAATGCCGGACTTGATCCTAATTGACGGCGGTGCCGGTCAGCTTGGCAAGGCCATGGAATCCCTGGAAAACCTGCAGTTGACCAGTATTACGGTTGTGGGTGTTGGAAAAGGGGAGACACGCAAACCCGGTATGGAAACACTGCTGGATGGCGTAACAGGGAAAGAATACGTGTTAGAGCCTACCAGTCCCGCATTGCACCTGGTTCAGCAGGTCAGGGATGAAGCGCATCGTTTCGCCATTACCGGTCACCGTCAGCGCCGGGAAGGCAAGCGGAGGAAATCAACGCTGGAAGATATTCCCGGTGTGGGCGCCAAGCGACGCTCGGCATTATTGAAGTATTTTGGTGGGTTGCAGGCTATTCAGCAGGCGACAGTGACTGAATTAAGCAAGGTCAATGGCATCAGCAAAGCACTGGCGCAGGAGATACATGATCACCTGCACCGTTAATGATAAGCAAACTCCGTATGATTAGTTACTCAAGTTACGCAGTAACGAATAACCTTACTGCTCGAATGATGCCCGCAGAGCGGTCATGTAAATCTTCGCCCTGAGCTGAAAATGATTGACCTTCAGTTTCAGGGAGAGGGTTTCCAACCTGAAAGCTGAGTAAATCGACAGAAAGACATG
>MUIA01000095.1 GCA_002084115.1 Oceanospirillales bacterium LUC14_002_19_P2
ACCGGTTGCGGTTGTTTTGCCAAAAGAGGACAGAAGGTAGTCAGAGTACAGCTCAATCAGATCGTGTTTCATACCGGCAATAATGCCGTATTTTCAGTCTTGTGCGTAACTTGAGTTACTGAATAATCTCAATGCCGCCCATATAGGGTTTCAGTGCTTCAGGCACGTGAATCCGACCTTCAGCATCTTGATAGTTCTCAATGACAGCCACCATGGCACGGCCAACAGCCACACCGGAACCATTCAGGGTATGCACCAGCTCAGGCTTGCCTTCAGCATTACGGAAACGGGCCTGCATCCGACGAGCCTGGAAATCCAGGCAGTTGGAAACAGAAGAAATCTCACGGTACTTCTGCTGACCGGGCAACCAAACTTCCAGGTCATAGGTCTTGGTTGCGCCAAAGCCCAGATCGCCACCACACAATGCAACGACACGGTAAGCCAGACCCAGCTTCTGCAAGATCGCTTCCGCATGACCGGTCATTTCTTCCAATGCGTCAAAAGACTTCTCAGGGTGAACAATCTGTACCATCTCGACTTTGTCAAACTGGTGCTGACGGATCATACCTTTGGTGTCTTTGCCATAACTACCCGCTTCACTACGGAAACAAGGCGTGTGGGCCGTCAGGCGTAACGGCAGTTCAGCGGATTCAAGAATGGAATCCCTCACAATGTTGGTCAGCGGTACTTCTGATGTCGGAATCAGATAATATGGCTTTTCTTCACCCTCGCAGGAGGTCTTGAACAGATCTTCCTCAAACTTGGGCAGCTGACCGGTACCACGCAGTACATGGTCGTGTACCAGGTAAGGGGTATAGCACTCTTCATAACCGTGTTCACTGGTCTGTACATCCAGCATGAACTGCGCCAGTGCGCGGTGCAAGCGTGCGATCTGGCCACGCATCAGGGTGAAACGTGCACCGGACAATTTGGCGCCGGTTTCGAAATCCAGACCATAGGCCTGACCCAGCTCGACGTGATCTTTCGGTTCAAAGTCTAACTGCGTGGGCTCACCCCATTTGCGGACTTCGAGGTTATCCTCTTCGTCCTTGCCTTCCGGGACTGACTCATGCGGCAGGTTGGGCACGGTCAGGAAAATACCGTCCAGCTCCGCCTGAAGGTCCTTCAGCGTCTGCTCGGAGGTCTTCAGTTCCTCGTTAATGCTATCCAGACGAGACTTGAGCTCAGTGACATCCTCGCCTTTTGCCTTCAACATGCCGAACTGCTTGGAACCGGACTTGCGCTCGCTCTGCAGTTGTTCGGTACGCAGCTGGATGGACTTCCGCTCGGCATCCAGGGACATGATCCGTTCCACATCCAGTTCATAGTGCTTCTTGCACAGCAGGGCCGCGACTTCCTCAGGATTGGCGCGAACGTATTTGGGATCTAGCATGAGAGCTCTGTTACCTTGTCTGTATTAAGCAAAGACCTTACCGGCCAGCGCGTAACCGGCCCAGGTTGCCAGCAGGCAACCTGCCACACTGGTCAGCATGTAGGCAATGGCGCCTACCGGGTCGCCGTCCTGTATCAGGCGAAACGCATCCAGCGAAAACGTCGAAAAAGTGGTTAATGCACCCAGGAAACCGACCATGATGAACTGCCGCCAGATCGGCGGTAATGAAGCCTGTTCAACCAGTGCGTAGTAAGTCACGCCAATGATAAAAGATCCAATAATATTGGCAACCAGCGTGGGCACCGGGAACAGCTTTGCTTGACCCAGCTCAGCAAAACCCAGGTAGATCAATGCCCTGGAGACCGCGCCAAGTGCGCCACCCAGGGCAATGGCAATCCATTCAAACCAGAGAAACATAAGACAATATTCCGATTTCATTCAAAACAGGAAAGTACCTGTTCAAGGTATTCAAGACAGCTGTCTAAGATTAATCGTCAGGATGAAGATCGTCGTGGATTGGGAGCCTCTGCATCCAGCGATTGCAGCCATTCCAGCTTCTGACGAATTTTACTTTCCAGACCGCGATCCGAAGGGTCGTAATAGCGCCGGGGCTCCATATCCTCCGGAAAATAACACTCGCCAGCGGCGTAGGCATTGGGTTCATCATGGGCATAACGGTACCCTTCATGATGCCCCAGTGATTTCATTAACTGGATCGGTGCATTGCGAATATGCATCGGCACCTCATGGGAAGGGTTATTCCTGACATCATCAAACGCAGCCTTCATCGCCCGATAAACGGCATTACTCTTCGGTGCACAGGCACAATATACCGTCGCATGGGCAACGGCAAGTAACCCTTCCGGACTTCCCAGCCGCTCATAGGCTTGCCAGGCATTGAGGGCCATCTCCAAGGCTCGGGGATCTGCGTTGCCGATATCCTCGCTGGCAATCGCCACCAGCCGTCGTACGACATAGAGAGGGTCAGCGCCACCATCCACCATTCGGGCAAACCAGTAGAGAGCCGCATCCGGGCTGGATCCTCTGACCGATTTGTGAAAAGCGGATATCTGATCGTAAAAAGCATCACCGCCCTTATCAAAGCGACGACTGCTGTCGGCCAGCACACCCTGCAAAATCTCCGGTGTGATAGCCTGATCCGACGCCAGATCAACCGCGATCTCCAACAGATTTAACAATCGTCGTGCATCACCATCAGCAGCACGAAACAACATGGTTTTTGCTTCATCGGTCAACACCGGCGGGTTTTCACCCAAACCATGTTCCTTATCGTTCAGGGCGTGTTCCAGCACACTGGCCAACGCCTCCTGCTCCAAAGGCTTAAGTACATAGACACGGGCCCTGGATAACAAGGCATTATTCAACTCAAAGCTGGGATTTTCAGTCGTCGCGCCAATGAAAATAATCGTGCCGTCTTCAATATGTGGCAGAAACGCATCCTGCTGACTTTTGTTGAAACGGTGGACCTCGTCGACAAAGAGAATACTTCGTCGCCCACTCTGCTCACGAGCCATACGCGCTCGCTCTACTGCGGCACGAATATCCTTAACACCCGACAACACGGCAGAAAGCGTTTCAAAATGCGCATCACAAACATTGGCTACAAGTCTGGCCAGTGTCGTTTTACCAACACCTGGCGGCCCCCAGAGCACCATGGAATGGGGACTCCCCTGCTCCAGCGCCTCCCGCAACGGTTTCCCTTTTGCAAGAATATGGGATTGCCCGAGGTAATCGTCCAAGGTACGTGGCCGCATCCGGGCAGCCAGTGGTTCATAGGGTTTTTTCAGGGTATCAAACAGAGAGCGGCTCATGGGGTTGTTACGGTGTCCTTATCAGCTCTCATCGTCAATCACATCCACGCCAGGCGGGATATACAATTCAAAATCTTTCTCTGCCAGCTTTCGCTTGCTGCTGCTGGACAGATTACTGAACTCAATACGGGTTCTGGCACCCAGCGCATCGGTCAGCATCATTTCCCGGAGTGTCTTGCCCTGGAACGATAACTGCAGTTTTTCAAACAGCGCATCCTGCCCTTTCGGTATCAGCGTAAACAAAGCCACACCACCTGAAACCGATTCAGTGACACGAAAGTTTCGGGTCAATTCCGACGTTTCACCACTCAGGATTAATGCCGGCGTGGTATTGGTGCGGGCATCCAGCTTCTGAATCGTGACTTGTTCAAGATCCATATCATACAGCCAGACCTTCTGGCCATTGGAGACTACGACCTGGGGAAAGGGTTTCTTAACCTCCCAGCGGAACAGGTTTGGCCGCTGGACAGTCATCACGCCTTCCGATTCCTGGATGCGCTTACCGCTGGCTTCCAGTGTATGCTGGGCAAATCCAGCTTGGATGTAATGAAGCGGATTCAGCAACTTCGCCAGCTGACTCGCCGCCTCTTGCTCCTGGGCTGACACCTCAACAGCTTCCACTTTGTTGCTTTGAGTACTCGCTCCATAGACAGGCGAAGTCAGCAACGTAATAGACAAGACCAATCCGCCCAGGCGACGGATGGAGAATTTATCGCTCTGAAACATGCAATAGGATTCTGCTCTGAAAACTGCGGTTAAGGGTAACACAAGCTTTCCCTGAAGAATGGCAGTTTTGATCAACCACCCTTCACCTTCAGGCCAATGCCGTTATGTTACTACCGTGGTGGCGGAGGTGCGATCACTTCCCGATTACCGTTACTGCCCATGGCAGAGACCACACCCGCGGCTTCCATGCTTTCGATCATCCGGGCTGCGCGGTTGTAACCAATTTTAAGCTTGCGCTGAACTGACGAGATAGAAGCGCGTCGCGTCTCTGTCACAAAAGCAACCGCTTCATCGTACAAGGGATCCTGCTCTTCATCACTGCTGACACCAAAAGCCCCTGCCTCGCCATCAGCATCCCCGGCACCACTAAGAACATCCTCAATATAATTGGGCTCTTGGCGCTTCTTCCAGTCAGCCACGACCCGGTGCACCTCATCATCACTGACGAACGCGCCATGAACCCGTACAGGAAGGCTGGTACCGGGCGGCAGATACAACATATCACCATGACCCAGCAACTGTTCACCACCGCCCTGATCCAGAATGGTCCGTGAATCGATCTTTGACGAGACCTGGAAACTGATCCGGGTCGGAACGTTCGCTTTGATCAACCCCGTAATGACATCCACCGAAGGACGCTGTGTCGCCAGGATCAAATGAATGCCTGCCGCCCGTGCCTTCTGGGCAATACGGGCGATCAGTTCCTCAACTTTCTTTCCAACAATCATCATCATGTCCGCAAATTCGTCGATCACGACAACAATGAAGGGCAATTTTTCCAGTTCTGGTGCAACGTCATCAGCTGAAACGGATTGATAGAAAGGATCTCTCAGCGGCTCACCAGCTTTTTCAGCCTCTTCCAACTTGCGATTGAAACCTGCCAGGTTTCTCACGCCCATAGCGGCCATCAGCTTGTAACGACGCTCCATCTCAGCGACACACCAACGCAAGGCATTGGCCGCTTCTTTCATATCAGTGACAACTGGCGCCAGCAGATGCGGAATCCCGTCATAAACAGACAGTTCCAACATTTTAGGGTCAACCATGATAAGGCGAACTTCTTCCGGAGATGCCTTGTAGAGCATACTCAGGATCATTGCATTCACGCCCACTGACTTACCGGAACCCGTTGTACCGGCGACCAGCAAGTGAGGCATTTTCGCTAGATTTGCGACCATCGGATGACCGCCAATATCATGCCCCAGCGCGAGGGTGAGCGGCGACTCTGATTCATCAAAGACTTTTGACGCAATCAGCTCACTGAAATAAACGATTTCGCGGTCTTCATTAGGAATCTCAATCCCAACGACTGATTTGCCTGGAATGACTTCAACCACCCGCACGCTAATCACAGCCAGAGAGCGGGCAATATCTTTCGCAATATTGGTGATCTTACTGACTTTAACACCGGCAGCCGGCTGAATCTCAAACCGGGTAATAACCGGGCCCGGATGAACAGCGACCACTTCTGCATCAACGCCGAAGTCTTTCAACTTAAGTTCCAGTAAACGTGACATGCCCTGAAGGGATTCTTCGGAATACCCTTTTTTGCGGGAATGATCCGGTGCATCCAACAAACTCACGGCCGGCAGAGTACCTTCGACAGCCGTATCATTAAACAAGACCTGCTGTTTTTCCTTCACTGCCCGTGTACTAGATTCAGGCTTTTTCGGTGGCGGTGCTATCGCTGGAGGCGTGCGTTCAGACTGTTTGGCTTTTTCTTTCTGAATAACAGACTCACGCTCCTGCCGTATTTTTTCAACGGTCTGCTTTTCCCTGCGGGCTTCTATTTTGACAACCAAGTTTCTGAACCCATTTTGCAGCAGGGAAAAACCATCCAGAGTCCACTTACCCACCAGATCCATAAGGCGGAACCAGGAAAGGTCCGTTAACAGCGTCAAACCAAACAGAAATAACGAGAGAAAAATCAGGGAAGTGCCAAAACGGTTCAGTGCAGGTAGCGCAACATCCAGCACCAGCTTACCTAGAATACCGCCGCTCGACGCCGGCAATCCGGCGCCAGCCTGTAAATAATGCAAAGCTGCCAACGCACAGGCGCTGGTTAGCACCAACAACAGTCCGGCAAAACGAAGGGTAAAAAGCGGCCAGTTCCATACGCGTGTTTCGTAACGATCACGAAATACAGTCCAAGCTTTCCAGGCTAACAGAAGCGGAAAGAGAAACGCCATATGGCCAAACAGGGAAAACAGCACATCCGCAAACCAGGCACCCGCCCTGCCCGCACTGTTCACGACCATTTGCGAATGACCAATATGCGTCCAGCCGGGATCGCCGGCATCATACGTCACGAGCGCCATGCAAAGATACGCGGCGGCAACCAACAGGGTCAGCATGAACCCTTCCCTGAGTCTCAGAGCAAACGGCCCGGGCTGCCTGCTCTCAGTGTCCTGTTTTTTCTGCTGTTTCACTCTAGACCTAAAATCTGACGCTAACGTAACATTCTCTATTGTAAGTCTTTTCTGTGAGGAATCTACGGTGGTCATTACCTGATTCCCGAAGCGCTAACGATTACCTCACACCTTCGCCGCTGACAACGGGGCAAGCGCCTGCGCATACGATCGAATGGAAGTACCATTTTCCAGTTTATGCAAGAAACGCTCGGGAATAGCATTCACACCATGCAGAGCGCCCGCTAACGCGCCGGTCAGAGCGGCCCTGGCAACATTCTCTCCCCCACCGTTACTGGCGGACAGTATGGCCATTTCGAAACTATCGGGATAACGGTAAAAAAGGTAGTAAGCTGCGGGTAAAAGATGTGTCACCTGACAATCCAGCCCAAATACGAGACTAATATATTTCGCGGGTTCTACACTGACCATCTCCGGTCGCTCAGCGATCTGACCTAAACCCGGCTGCTGTAATGAGCCATAGGATCCAACCCGATTCATAACCTCCTGATTGCCCGACATGCTGGTAATGGTTTCACTCAGTTCCGCCAGCGTGGTCCCTTGTATCAATGGCTGAACGGTAAGCGCATACACCAGCTGACAGGCACGAAGATAAAGATCTCGATAAAATACCTGCAACAATCGATCAGCAGCTTCAGCCAATAAGCGGGGATCACCATATAGCAGAGCTAAAACCGCACAAAGCTGCGCCCCCAGAGAGGTGTCCGCATGGCTTGGTAGCTCAAGTGCATTCCAGGTAATACCTTGTTGGCGTTTTTGCCAGATGTCTCTGACGATGCCTTCACTGTATCGACCAGACAACGCCTCACCATTCAGTTCGCTCAGGAGTTCATCCAGCCGACAACCAAAAGCCGCTGTATCGAGACATTGTTGCTCAACAATCGATTCAAGCAATAAGAATAATATCTGCCCTGTTTGAGAGTAATTACCCGCTCTTAGCCCCTGAATCAAACGGTACTGACTGATATGGCGACACCCATGCTCGCTCTTCACCACAGGATCCAGGTAATCTGTCACCCATGAGCCAACATCGTGTTCCAGCAAATTAAGGTCATAGTACCAGTGATAACCGAGTCCAAGGGCATCACCGACAAACAACCCCAGCAACGCGCCTTCTATCCGCTCTTCTCGAGTAAGGACTGTGCCGGCTTCAGCATTGCCAGCCATGAGAATTTTTCCTGTAAATATGGGGAAATAAGGTCATATCACACAGCCAGACGCTGGGTGACAGCACGTTAGATTCGCATCAGTCTAGCAGGAGGAAGTGGGAAAGATTGTCGAGTGGCAGTTAACCCATAGTTAACTACCACTCTCAGAAAGGTTTGATTAACCGGTGAAAACAGGCAGCAGTTTCAGCATATTCAGTACTTCCAGCAGCATCACTGCGATACCGAAAGTGAGTACCAGCCAAAGACGGGCATTCCCTCCTGAAACACGGAAAGAAGAACCAGACAATCCTTGACGACGGGTCTGGCGAACCATGAGCACCGGACCAATCACACAGAAGAATGTCGCACCCAAGCCGGCAAAACCGATCGCGGTAATAAAACCGTCAGGAATAAACACGCCGAGCAAGGTGGGAGGAATGAACGTCAGAGCTGCAGTCTTCAGACGACCAGGCATATCATCAGAAAACCCGAACAGGTCTGCCAGGTAATCAAACAGCCCCACTGACACACCGACAAAAGAGGTCGCAACGGCCAGCTGGGAGAACACCTGCAAAGCACCAGACAGATGCACACTGATGCCAGAATCTTCCAGCGCACGAATCAAGGCACCGATGTTACCGCCACTGGCCAGAACGCCTCCGAACGCTTCACGGGACAGGTTACCCATGATGCTCACCTGCCACAGAATATAGATCACCAGCGCCAGCAGGGAACCCACAAGAAGCGCATTGCGCAAAGTACGGGATTCCTTGCCACCCATATACTTCACGAGACTGGGGACACAGTTATGGAATCCAAAACTGACCATCATGAACGGAAGCGCCATCAAAACGAAAGGCAGACTCTCACTCACTGGTAACGCCGGAAAAAGTGTTTCCTGCTGCGCGCTGCCAACAAGGCCACCTGTGAAGCTAAGGAATGTGATCACCATACCGGCAACCATCACGGTCGTAACACGATCAACAGCCTTGGGACCAATAATGACAAAAATCGACAGACCCACAGCAAATATCAGGCTAGCCAGGTGTGACTCCACCGCAATGCCCGCCAGTGATTCCATAGAATGCGAAATAATGGAGCTGCCACCGGAAATGTAGGCGTAGGTCAGGATATAACAGACGAAGGCAACAGAGGTGCCATTGATCAGTCGACCGGTATTACCAATGGTCTTTCCGGCTAGCGTATCGAAGCTGGCACCGTCTTTGTAATGAACTCAAGTTACGCAGTAACGAATAACCTTAGCTGCTCGAATGATGCCCGCAGAGCGGTCATGTAAATCTTCGCCCTGAGCTGAAAATGATTGACCTTCAGTTTCAGGGAGAGGGTTTCCAAC
>MUIA01000426.1 GCA_002084115.1 Oceanospirillales bacterium LUC14_002_19_P2
TATGACTCATTACCTCGCTTGGCGGCGCGCTCTAACAGAGCGTCATAGGCTGACGACTGCACGCATGTTCGAGAAAATCATTGGACATTGGTGCTACCAACCACAAGGGGTAACTTAGCCTTTGCTGACAGTGATCTTAATCTGCTTTTTATTGGTGTTGTTTTACTATTACTGAGCTATTTAATGGAAGCCGCCTTTGAGATTAATGAAGAAAACCAAATGACGATATAAAGGAAGCAGATACCGTATGGCCATTATCGTCAATGTCGATGTGATGTTAGCAAAACGAAAAATGCGTTCTAAAGAGCTCGCAGAACGTGTAGGTATTTCTGAGGCAAATCTTTCAATACTAAAAACAGGAAAAGCAAAAGCTATTCGGTTTTCAACCCTCAATAGCATCTGTTATCACCTGAACTGTCAGCCAGGTGATATTCTTGAATATGAAAAAGATAGCCAGGAAAGTGAGTAAAGACTTTTCAGACTATCGTTGTGTTTACATAGGTAGAAGGATGTAAAGGATCAGGCAGGTAAATTCAGGTATTCTGCAGCTGCAGTAGGGGTTGCAGAATCAAGATAAGGCACTTCTCCAAGGCAGGGAACGCCGAGCTCACCTTCCAGAGTGAGGGTATTTTCCACCAGCCGAGCCATATCCGGTGTTACCGAATTGGCCACCCAACCGGCGATGGTCAGACCATCCCGTCGAATCGCTTCTGCCGTCAGCAGGGCATGGTTCAGACAACCCAGTTTCATGCCAACAACCAGGATAACCGGCAACTGCAGCATACGAGCAAGATCCGCCAGGGTTTCCCGGGGATTCAGCGGTACCCGCCAGCCACCAGCACCTTCCAGCAGGGTGAAATCCGCCCGTTTCATCAAGACGCCGCGACAGATGCCGGCCAATCGATCAGCAGTAATCATACGGCCAGCGTCCTGTGCAGCAATATGTGGTGCTATAGGAGGAAGGAAAGCGACCGGATTCACCTGTTCATAAGGCATCTCCATAGTCATCACCTGATGCAGTGCCAGGGCATCCGCATTTCGCAGCCCCTCGGGGGTCTCTTCGCAACCGGCAGATACCGGCTTGACTGCAGCTGTCGTCAATCCTTTCTGCCGTGCTTTCTCCAGCAGGCCACAGCTCATCAGGGTTTTACCGGCATCCGTATCCGTTCCTGTGACAAAATACGCTTTAGACATACAGCTTCCTGTTCAATCACCGGGGTTTGCGCAGCACGCCGTACACCACCTGATACGTCAGTGGCAGGCCTGCAGGCACACGTAATGTTTCATAAGCGTCGCGAAAGAGCAGTAAACGACGACGTGTCATCAATCCCTGCCGTGCTCCTTCCGTCACCGTATTCACGCCAAGCGCCCGTAACTCTTTCAGCAGCACGTTCACATCTGGGTAATGCAGTACTTCTGCCTGCTGTTTCAGGGAGCCTGATTCAAAACCACTGGCTGCGACTTGCTGCGTCCGGACATCCAGGGTTTCGTAATGGTTGATGTGGCTGTAGCCGTCGACCTTGCGCCATGCCTGGGCCAGCTCCATCAGGCTGCCGCTTGCCAGTGAAGAAAAAACGAAATATCCACCCGGTTTCAGGATGCGCTGCACCTCCTGTAAAACAGAGGTCAACGATTCACACCACTGGATGGCCAAGCTCGAAAACACCAGATCAAAACAGTCACTCGCAAATGGCAAGGCTTCAATATCGCCGGCACACCATGAAAACGCGGGAGCCGACAGCTGGCGCTGAGCATGCTGGAGCATCCCCATGGCCATATCCATACCGACCACCTGCGCAGCAGGGTAGCGTTGCTGCAGTTCCATCGTCTGTCTTCCGGTTCCCGAACCAAGATCAAGAATGCGTTCCAGCTCCAACGCTGATGGCAAGCCGAGCATAGCCTTACGTGCCACAATCCGCTGTAACGTTGCAGCACTGTCGTATGTTTTGGCAGCCCGGCTGAAATTCTCCGCTATACGCTGCCGATGTCGTGGGCAAAGAGCGCTTTCTTTGTATTGGATCATGCGTTCTCCCGCACCAGTTTATCGATATCGCTGACAATAATGTCAGGTGTTTCCAACCAGAAGGCATGCCCTCCTTCAACGGTTTTAATAGTGTGTGTTGGATAACGTTCAGATAATGCCTGACTTAACGAAAACGGCACCAACGCATCATGCTCTGCCACCCAATGGGTTACCGGACAGGTCAAATCAGCAAGCTGTGAGCGTGTATCTGCCTCTCGGAGTAATGTCAGAAGTGACGACAACTGTTCAGAGTCAGGTTCCGATTCGACCAAAACCTTCCGAATAAATCTCACGGTTTCTCGTTGCTGCTCTCCCCCTTGAGAGCAGAGCATAGCGAATTGTTTCAGCGTCTGGGAGCACGACACAGATACGCCATGCTCAAATTCAGCAAAAACAGTTTCAGACATCCCGTCGTGCCAGTCATCGCATTGTACAAAGCAGGGATTGGATGTCAGTGTCAGTAGTCCATTAACCTGATGGGGATGCATAGCGGCAAACAAGGTCGCCAACTGTCCTCCCATTGAGCAGCCCACCAGAATCGCTGAATCGCCAGCCAGATAGTTGGATAGTGCATCAATCATGGCTGGCCAACTGACGGTATCAACTGTCAGCCCCTGCCCGTTAAAACCCGGCAAGGAAACAATATTGACTGTATAACTGCCTGATAACTTATCCACCAGCGGCTGCATCACCCCGGATGGCATTCCCCAACCTGCGATCAAAACGATCCGCTGTTTCATACCGCCACCTCTGGTACTTTTCGAACAACCTCTTCCAAGGTCGTCAATAAGCGATCAACCTGCTCCAGGGTATGTGCTGCACTGAAGGTTACCCGTAAACGGGCACTACCCTGCGGTACAGTGGGCGGCCGAATGGCGGTGACCAGAATACCGTTATCCGCAAGTGCACGACTCATGTCTAATGCCCTGTCAGCCGAGCCGACATCAATCGGCTGTATGGGGGTAGACGACGGCATCAAAGGAATACCGAGTGTTTCACACCCGGCACGAAACCGTTGGATCAAGGTTGCCAGATGCTCACGTCGCCAGGATTCCTTACGCACGATATTGAGGCTGACACGGGTTGCCTCCGCAATCGCAGGTGGCATGGCCGTGGTATAAATGTAGGTTCGGGCAAACTGGACCAGGGTTTCAATCAACGCATCACTACCCGCCACAAAAGCACCAGCAGTGCCGAAAGCTTTACCCAGTGTGCCCATCAGCACAGGCAGGTCATCCTGCGATAAATCAAAATAATCCGCACAACCGCGACCTTCAGTGCCAAGGCAACCAAAACCGTGCGCATCGTCCACCATCAACCAGGCATCATAGGAGCGTGCCAGTTTTGATAGTTCACGCAATGGTGCAGTATCACCATCCATACTGAACACGCCGTCAGTCACAACCAGCTTTCGGTGTGCTGTTGAGCGCATCAGGCGCTGTTCAAGGTTTTCGCAGTCTGCGTGAAGATAACGTTGGAAACGCGCACCAGAAAGCCGACCAGCATCCAATAACGAAGCATGGTTCAGGCGATCCTGAAAAATCGCATCGCTACTGCCCAACAGTGCACTAATAACGCCAAGGTTCGCCATGTAGCCTGTTGAGAACAGCAGTACGCGTGAGCGCCCGGTGAATTCAGCCAATTCTTCTTCCAGCTGATGGTGGGCACGGCTATGACCAACGATAAGATGAGAAGCACCGCCACCTACACCGTAGATATCGGTCGCTTTTTTGAACGCGCCAATAACATCAGGGTGATTCGCCAGACCAAGATAATCATTACTGCAGAAAGCCAGACTACGCTGGCCGTCTATCATTAATTCCGGTTCCTGCGGTCCGTCCACCAGCAGCCGCTGCCGATACAACGACTGCTCACGGCGCTCCGCCAGCGCCGCATCCAGCGCAAAGGCTGTCATGGACTTATGCCTGCGCTGCGTCGTAGAAGAATTCGCTATCCTGTTGCGCCTGAATCTGTTCCTGCAGCCGGGCTTCCTGCTCCGCTTCGGACTGACACTCTTCCCGTTCTTCCGGCTTGATACCCAAGCGTTTGAACAGTTGCATGTCTTTCTGGGCTTCAGGGTTTGGTGTGGTCAGCAGTCTTTCACCATAGAAAATGGAGTTGGCACCGGCAAGGAATGTCAGGGCCTGCATCTCTTCATTCATATTCTCGCGGCCAGCAGACAGACGAACATGGGACTTCGGCATCATGATCCGGGCTACGGCGATGCAGCGAACAAAATCGAATGGATCAATATCTTCCACATGATCCAGGGGCGTTCCCTCTACCTTGACCAACATATTGATCGGCACACTTTCCGGATGCTCAGGCAAGTTAGCCAGCTGAATCAGTAGATTAGCTCTATCACGAATCGTTTCACCCATACCTACAATACCGCCACTGCAGATTTTCATGCCGGCATCCCGAACATACGACAATGTTTGTAGACGGTCAGAATAGGTGCGTGTGGTAATGATACTGCCGTAGAACTCCGGCGAGGTGTCCAGGTTGTGGTTGTAATAATCCAGACCTGATTCAGCCAGCGCCTGTGTTTGTTCCTGGGTCAACTTACCCAGGGTCATACAGGTTTCCAATCCCAGCTTCTTGACGCCTTCCACCATCTTCAACACATAGGGGAAATCTTTCGCCGGCGGATTCTTCCAGGCAGCGCCCATGCAGAAACGGGTTGCACCGGCTTTCTTTGCCAGCTCCGCTTCTTCCAGCACCTTCTGGACCTGCATCAGCTTTTCCTTGTCCAGCCCGGTGTTGTAATGGCCGCTCTGGGGACAGTACTTGCAGTCTTCCGGGCAAGCGCCCGTCTTGATGGACAACAAGGTGCTGACCTGAACCCGGTTCGGATCAAAGAACTGCCGGTGCACCTGTTGGGCGCGGAACATCAGATCACTGAAAGGAAGGGTGAAAAGCTGCTCGACTTCATCAAGGGTCCAGTCACTGCGGACCAGGCTGTCGGTATTATTCATCGTGGCCTTCGGCTGTCGTCATTATCTGCTTCTGATGCCGTCCCGGTTCGAGCCGAAACCAGCGTTATGGCTCGCATTGTATGACGGCATGCGCCACTGTCAACCGATCCAATAGACCACAGGTTTACAGAAGGCTATTTATTAACCAGTAAAAGTACTCACGATTTCCTGCAGCCAGCCTGACTTTGTACCACACTGCTTGCTCATCATGGACGATCTGCGATCAACAGCCTTAGCAATAAATAACATGATCCAATCCCTGAAACACAAACTGCAATCATTGATTACATTGTCCTGTCTGTTATGTCGCAGTGCCTGCCAATGGCCGAACAGGCTGTGTCGTGGTTGTATCGACACCCTGCCGCGCATTCAGCACGCCTGCATGTTGTGCAGCGAACCTCTGCCGCACCGGGACGATGGCCACCTGTGTGGTACCTGCCAGAAACAGGGGCGAGCCTTTGATAGTTGTACGTCAGCGTTCCTCTATCAATCCCCGGTTTCCGACATGCTGCAACGCCTGAAGTATCATGACCAACTGGCCTTTGCGCACCCACTGGCCACCCAGCTTGCCAGCACGTTGCAGACACATTATCGCGCGGAGCCTTTTCCGGAAGTCATTCTGCCCATTCCACTGCACAGAAAACGGTTATTACAACGAGGATATAACCAATCAACCGTGCTGGCTCGCCATCTCAGCCGACACATGATGATTCCTACTGATCATCGGCTCTTAAAACGCGTACATGCAACCCAGCCTCAGCTCAAACTGACAACCGATCAGCGGCGCCGCAATGTCCGGGGAACATTTACTTGCAAAAGAAACCACTACCATCACGTTGCCCTACTGGATGACATTGTCACCACAGGCGCGACCGTTGAAGAAATTAGCCGGCTGCTGAAACAGCAAGGTGTCAAGTATGTCGATGTTTGGTGTATTGCCAGAACACCGCCGGGAGGATGAAAGCACCGGGAATACATGAATAAAGACTGCAAGAAGACAGCCCCAAGGTTTAGACTTAGCACACCTTACTACAACCTCAGGATGTCCGAATGAGCAATGCTATGCAGAACCATCCCTACGACCCTCTCACTCCCGATACGGTGCTGGATGCGGTCGAGTCTGCGGGCTTGCTAACCGATGCACGGATACTGGCGCTGAACAGTTATGAAAACCGGGTGTACCAGGTAGGGCTGGAAGATGATGCGCCCGTTATTGCCAAGTTTTACCGCCCAGGTCGCTGGACCCGACAGCAAATCCAGGAAGAACACGATTTCACATTGGAACTGGCAGAGAATGAGCTGCCCGTTGTCGCACCCATGACACTCGACACTGGCAGAACATTGCATGAATACAACGGTTTCCTGTTCTCACTGACGCCACGCCGTGGTGGGCACGCACCGGAACTGGATAACCCTGACCACCTGTTTCAACTCGGTCGCCTGATGGGTCGTATTCACAAGATCGGTGAAACCAAGCCGTTTGCCCATCGGCCGGGCATCACCCTGCAACGTTTCGTCAAAGATAGCATTGCCTATCTGCTGGATAACCAGTTTATTCCAGAGTCTCTGCTACCGGCCTATACCACGCTGACCAATGACCTGGTTGAGAAGCTTGAACACATCAAGAATGAATACCACTACAATCTAATTCGCCTGCATGGTGACGCCCACTGCGGAAATATCCTCTGGCGTGATGAGTATTTCCACTTCGTCGATTTTGATGACTGCGTTAATGGCCCGGCGATTCAGGATCTCTGGATGTTTCTATCCGGAGACCGCAACAATCAAACGGCACAATTATCAGAACTAATGGACGGTTATGCGGAATTCAATGATTTCAATCCAGTAGAACTGAACCTGATTGAATACTTCCGCACACTACGCATCATCAACTACAGCGCCTGGCTGGCCCGACGCTGGGATGACCCGGCCTTCCCCATGGCATTCCCCTGGTTCAATTCTGAACGCTATTGGGCCGACCACATCCTGGAGCTACGAGAGCAACTGGCGGCGTTGGATGAGCCGGTTCTCACGCTCTACTGAGTTGCTGCTGCCAGCGAGATAACCCACTGGCATCTATGCTTAGTCACTTTGAACGATCCAGGTGTAACCATAGATGTCTACTTATCGAACGATCATTCCAGCAACATTGCTCGCTTTCTGCCTCCATAGTCACGCCAGCGCACTCCACTCGGATAATGGTCAGGCCTTTCAAGGTGTCTGGAAAAACCAGCGTGGCTCAACGTTGGAGTTAGGCAACGTGAATACCATCAGCCCTGCAGGACAGAACATCATTGAAGGTGTTTTCCATGCCGCGGTAACGGTAACCCCCGAGTGCGTTGATTACCCCCTGCCGGTGCTGGCGACTTACAATGGTAACGCCATTGCCATGATGGTTAACTTTCAGCCCTGCGGCTCACCATCTGTCGTATCCATCTCTGGCTACCTGACAAAGGATGGCCAGCTAGAAACCCATTGGGTCGCCAGAAAGAAATGACGAGATACCGTCAGCTCCTGGTTCTTTAACCGAGATGTGTATACCCGCGAGACAAGCGCTGACTGACACTTCCGTTATAGTGGGTCATTGCACCATCGCATTGACCCATGGAAAACCGATCAACACCAGTGTTGCCAGGAACACAACGGCCATAATAAAACCCAGCTTCCAAAAGGTGCCAGCAGGAATGAAGCCGGAACCGTACCAGATGGGGCCAGGGCCAGCCGCATAGGGTGTAATCACGCCCATCAACCCCAGAGTAAAACAGAGCAACAGACTGAGTTTCATTTCAGATAAACCCGGAACCGCGATGGATAACTGAATAAACACGGGCAACAACGCGGTGACATGGGCCGTAATACTGGCAAAGAAATAATGCAGAACAAAAAACAGGATAACCATCAACATCATCACCAGGTCCGGTGAGAAGCCTTTCAGCAATACGCCTGCCTCACCACTGAACCAGGCCAGAAAACCTGTCTGCCCAAGTCCGCCGGCCAGCGTCACCAGGGTGGCAAACCAGATCAGGACGTTCCATGCCTGCTTGTTACCGATAATGTCATCCCAGCTCACAACACCGCTCAACATCATCAGACACAACACTAACAAACCGACCGTAGTGCTATTCATCAGGCTGCCGCCAAATATCCACAACAACAACGCCAATAGCGCCAGCAACGCCATCTTTTTCTCAGCGCCACTGAGCGGCCCCAATGCAACCAGTTCTTTACCTGCCCAATCGGGAATACTTTCAGACAATTTGATGGTTGGTGGGCAGACTAAATAGCTGATCAACGGCACCAGAAGAAAGAGAATAATCCCCACTGGCAGAAACCCTGTGAACCACACCATCCAGCCAATTTCGGTGCCGAGCAGTTTTTCCACAATCGACATGGCCAGCAGATTGGGCGCCAATGCTGTCAGGAACATGGAACTGGTGACACAGGTCGCAGCAAAACCGGTCCAACACAGGTAACGCCCGATTTTTTCAGGTTCCTGTTCCGGCGTTGAACCGTAAATTGCCGGCACATTATTCACGATGGGAAAGATGGTACCGCCACTACGCGCGGTATTGGACGGGATAAAAGGTGCCAGCACGAGGTCAGCAAGCGCCACGGCATAGCCCATACCCAGACTTCTTCGGCCGAGCTTTTTAATCAGAAATAATGCAATGCGTCGCCCAAGGCCGGACTATAGTGGACCCCACTATCAAGACAGTAAATCCACAAATTTAAGTTAAGTCCTGGTAGTTGGTTGATTGTTCCTCATGCAAAGTGAATTGCCTGAGGGGTTCTGTAATCAAGCGACTGGT
>MUIA01000094.1 GCA_002084115.1 Oceanospirillales bacterium LUC14_002_19_P2
AGACAAACCGGTTGCGGTTGTTTTGCCAAAAGAGGACAGAAGGTAGTCAGAGTACAGCTCAATCAGATCGTGTTTCATACCGGCAATAATGCCGTATTTTCAGTCTTGTGCGTAACTTGAGTGCGTAACTTGAGATATTCATCTGGATACTGCCTTCACCGGTCACACAGGCAACTTCAGCATCTGGGTAATGCAGTTTGACTCCCATAGCCGCAGGCAAACCAAACCCCATGGTGCCGAGACCACCCGAGTTTATCCAGCGGTTTGGCTTGTCAAAGCGATAATATTGGGCAGCGTACATCTGATGCTGGCCAACATCGGAGGTTACAAACGTATCCCGGTCATTCGTCACCTCATACAGGGTTTCAATAACCTGCTGAGGTTTGATGATGGATTCATCACCTTTGTCATAACCGAAAAGACCACCACGGCTGCTGCGCCATTCATCGATCTGCTTCCACCAGTTCTTCAACGCATCACTGTCTGGTTCATACTCTTTCTCTACCAGATCCAGCATGTCGTTCAGTACGGTATCGACGGGTCCGACGATGGGCACATCCGCAGGGACATTCTTGGAGATACTGGCGGGATCAATGTCGATATGAACGACTTTGGCCGTAGGACAGAACTTTGCAGTACTGTTGGTGACCCGATCATCAAAACGAACACCCACAGCGATCACCAGATCACTGTGATGCATGGCCAGGTTGGCGCAGTAACTGCCGTGCATCCCCAGCATACCAATGAACTGTTCATCGCTACCCGGGAAGGACCCTAAACCCATCAGGGTATTGGTCACTGGCAAATTGAATTTCTTTGCCAACTTTGTCAGTTGTTCTGATGCCTCACCCAGCACTACACCTCCGCCGGCGTATAATACGGGCCGGCGCGCCTGCATAAGCAATTCAGTCGCCTTGCGAATCTGGCCGCTGTGGCCCTTGACCGGCGGCGAGTAAGAACGAATCTTAACCTTGCTCGGGTAGCTGTATTCATACTTCTTGCTGATATCCGTGATGTCCTTGGGCAGGTCAACAACCACCGGACCGGGACGACCGCTCTGGGCGATATAAAAAGCTTTCTTGATGGTTTCCGGAATATCTTCCGCGCGCTTGACCAAGAAGCTGTGTTTAACGATGGGCCGGGATATACCGACCATGTCGGTTTCCTGGAACATGTCAGTGCCAATAAACTCAGACGGCACCTGACCAGAAAGCACCACCATCGGAATAGAATCCATATAGGCGGTGGCAATACCGGTAATGGTATTGGTTGCACCGGGACCGGAGGTCACCAGCGCCACGCCTGCCTTGCCACTGGCACGGGCATAACCGTCTGCCATATGGGTGGCGGCCTGCTCATGGCGTACAAGAACGTGTGTGATTTTGTCCTGACGGAAAATCGCATCATAGACATGGAGAAGAGCGCCGCCCGGGTAGCCGTAGATATACTCGACCCCCTCATCGGCGAGGGCGCGAACCACCATGTCCGCGCCGGATAGTAATTCCACTTGCTTACCCTCAGTCACGAGTTCACCGATCATTGTCTTTTCCGGGACGCCTTGGTTGTGTTGCATGGCCTTACCGCATCGTTAGACCTGCCAAAGCCGAGCCGGATTCTCTGTTGTTATTGTCAGCCAGTGGCAGCGCGTCGCGTAATCCGGTTACGTCGGTGGTGTTTCCCTGCACAACGATGGCATACCAGTGGCCAGCGCTCGTAAATCAGACTTAAAAGGGCCTTGTCGTATAAGACCATTACATTCCTGTGCGGGTAACGCTTGCGGAATGCAGACCGGGTAACCTCCAGATTCTGAATGGTCGCAGAACCTGACCCCGGTGCTGTATTGTTATTGTCACTTGAATGGCCTTACCGGCAGATTGTGTCTACCGGCGCGCCAGGTGGGGCCATTGTTGAATTTTCACCGTGATGTGTCAATAGCACGCCTGCGCTCACTCACTCCGGTTGTCAATAAGGATTCGTCCGAGATTCTTCTTTCACCCATCCCACAACGTGGCCTGCGTGTTGCCGCACATAACAGGGAATACTTTTTGCGGTAAGATCACGCTAAAGTTAAAGAAGCAATAACAACAAATGATCAGCAATATGAAACCGTTTACTTTTCTCGGCCTCGTCTTGATGCTCGTCTCTGCTCCCGCCATGAGCGAGCAGATATACCGCTGGAAAGATGCCAACGGTACCGTTCACTTTGGCACGAAGCCACCGAAAGCATTTAAAGGCAATGTCGAAGGCATGGAAAAGCCCAATGCCATTGGCTCTGGTAAGCCGTCAACACCTGCATATAACGAACTAAACACCCCACCTTCGGCAAGCCAGGACCAAGCCGAATATGAAGAACAGCTCTGGCAGATTGAGCAGGAGAAAAGAGAAGCCTGTGACCGGGCATTATCAAACCGGAAAAGTCTGCTCAACAGCCATCATATCCAGATCAAACAGGCAGACGGCACTTACCGTATGCTCAGTCATGAAGAAAAGCTGGAACAACTCCGGGATGCCGATGAGGCGATCACCGCTTATTGCGAAGGAAGAGAAGAGTAAATCCGACAGTTTTGCTGGTAGTTGCATCCTGACT
Organism: Oceanospirillales bacterium LUC14_002_19_P2; assembly: GCA_002084115.1. Lineage (GTDB taxonomy): Bacteria > Pseudomonadota > Gammaproteobacteria > Pseudomonadales > Endozoicomonadaceae > Kistimonas. Next base: position 2,588 of record MUIA01000094.1, read on the forward strand.
AACTACCAGCAAAACTGAGCACTGTTGATTGTTTCAATCAACGCATCTGCCAATCCAACTGTTCAATCAATTCCAGCAAGCTCCGTCGGTTTTCAATATGCTGGGCCTTGAAGGCTTCTTCCGCGTACGGTTTGATATCACTGCCGGTCGGCAGTGCTGTGCCATGATCCATAATGGCTCTCAGGCGGGGGATATAAATCCACTGCAGCCACTGAGTGAATGGCAAGGTGTCCACACAAAAAGGACTGGTGCTTGCCAGCGCTTCCGGTGAAGGCGGCATCCCCTCCCACAACGACTGACGTTTTAACTCTGCTTCCAGCTCTGCCAATAAAATCCGTACTGCTTCAGACACGCGTTTACTTACCTTGTACGTCCGGCGCCATCGACCGGTTCAATTGATTCAGAAAAAGATGGATCTGCTCACGCAACAACGGAGCATCCGTCAACGTGAGGCTGCGTCGAGCCAGCTGTGAGGCTTCATGATGCTCGCCCAAGGCCGATTGCATCATCGCCATATAGTAATACACCAACGGATCATCCGGGCTGATTCGCAAAGCCCGATGCAAAATCACCAGACCATTATCCGGATTTCCGCCCAGCCATTGTTGCTGACTGTTTTTCAGCAAGCTGGTCACTGCTGCCGGACGACCGACAGCGGTTTCCTGTTCAAGCCGCGCCAGCATGGCAGGATCATCTGACCAGGTGGCCTGAAGAGGCATTAAGGAAGGCTGCAGGCTACAACCACCCGCCAGCAACAAAAACAAAACAAGCAGCGGACGCAGCCAATGCAGCGTCCGAACATTCTGCTTATGGGAAACACCAATCACTTCAACCATATAAGGCTCACTACTCAAACAGGGCCCGGAACCAGTCTACCACAGAGTCTTTTTCTTCCCCCGCACAGGCGGCCCGCCCTTTAGGCTCTGAACCTTTAACAAAAGGCAGTACCCGACTCTGACTACAGGATTGACTACCAATCAGCCCGGTCTTTTCATCTACCGTGACCCAGTGAATGTTGTCACCCGAGGCTTTGGGCAGGGATTTCAGGGGACGCTGGCGCATCAGATCCGTCCAGACCCGCAAGGCACCGGTACCACCCGTCAGGTGCGTGGGTGCATTATCGTCATAGCCCAACCAGGCAACCGCCAGTGTGTCCCGGGAAAAACCGGCAAACCAGCTGTCCCGCTGCTCATCCGAGGTACCGGTTTTACCCGCAAGGGAAACAGAATTCGCAATTGTCCTGTAGGCGCTTTTGCCCGTACCGTTGCGCATCGTTTCCTGCATGGCATAACGGATCAAAGCCATGGAAGATTCCGGGAACACCTGCTCTACTGCCAACGAATAGTGCCTCAAAGGATTCCCCTGGGCATCCAGCACCGCATTGATCGCCCGCAGTGGCACCCGGTAACCGCCCGATGCCAGTGTCTGATACATGGCAGCGACTTCCAGGGGACTCAAGTCCAGTGAGCCTAACAGCAGCGATGGATAAGCGTTGACCTGACCGCTCAGCCCCATGCTCCGAAGCGTTTTAACAACCTGTTCAACCCCAACATCCATCCCCAGTTGTGCGGTCGCCAGGTTATAGGACTTTGCCAGCGCCTGATATAGCGGCACCTGCCCGTGGGTCTTGCGATCGAAGTTACCCGGTTCCCAAAGTTGCCCATTGGGCAGTTTCACGCTAACCGCCGTATCATTGATTAGGGTCGCCAGGGTGTATTGTTCCGGTCGCATGAGCGCCGTGAGATAAACGGCCGGCTTAATCAATGAACCGATGGGACGTCGCGCATCTAATGCCCGGTTAAACCCGGCAAAACCAGGATCGCGACCGCCCACGACCGCTTGAACATCCCCGGTGCGGGCATCGGTGACGACAATCGCCCCTTCCAGCGGCGGCTTGCCCTTTCGATCCAGCTGTTTCAGTTTACGGGCCAGACTCTCCTGTGCCTGGTGCTGAGCCACGGGGTTCATATTGGTAAATATGCGCAACCCTTGACTGGCGAGATCTTTATCCTGATAGTCTGTTCTGAGCTGACGCTTCACCAGGTCAATATAAGCGGGGAAAGCATTGGCCTGCAGCCGCTCCACTGGCACCACACCCAGCGGTCGTCCCTTGGCTCGATTGGCTTCCGAGGGAGTCACAACCCCATGTTCAACCAACATGTCGAGCACCAGGTTACGGCGTTCCAGCACCCGTTCCGGATACCGGCGCGGGTTATACCAGGAGGGTCCCTTAACAATTGCCACCAGCAGCGCTACCCGGGACAGATCCAGCTCCTGCAACGGACGGGCAAAATAAAACTGGCTGGCCAAAGCAAATCCGTGAATGGCCCGTTGTCCCTGCTGGCCGAGATAAACCTCATTCAGGTAGGTTTCCAGAATCTCATCCTTGCTGTAGTGCATTTCCAACAGTAAGGACATCAAAGCCTCTTCGGCCTTCCGTACCAGTGTTCTCTCATTACTGAGAAAGAAGTTTTTGACCAGCTGCTGGGTCAGCGTACTGCCGCCCTGAACGATTCCGCCGGCCTTGACGTTGGCAAACATCGCCCGGGCAATCCCCTTGAATGACAGCCCCCAGTGATCATAAAAGTCTCGATCCTCGACCGTGACCAGCGTCTGCACCAAGTACTTTGGCGTCTGATCCAGCCGAACAAGAATCCGGTCCTCATGGGAGGCCGGAGAAATACTACCCATTAACTGGGGATCCAGCCGGGTCACCGCCACATCACGGCCCGCCGTATCGCCCAACGCCGCCAGCGTGCCATTCCTGAAGATAGCAATCACCTGCCGCGAGGATTCCCGCCCATCAGGGAAACGGAAGCCACGGATATAGATATGAAAGCGGTTGTTCTCTCGGGAAAAAGTCCCCGGTCGGCTGACCTGCTTCACCGGCTGGTACCCCTGCCGGCGCAACTGCAGCTGGAAGAGCTCAGGATCCAGTCGCAACCCGGCATAGAGCTCCAGCGGCTGGGCATAGACCTTCGCCGGGATCGCCCACTTGCGCCCCTCGAATTTCCGTGTGACCACCGCATCCAGATAGACCATCAAGGCCATCAGTACCGCCAGACCGGCGATACCAAGCTTCAGCACCAGCGACAGCCAGCGCCTGCGGCCCCTGGGTTCATTTTTTCGCTTACCTGACTTCCCTGCGCGTTTAGCGGGTTGCCGGCTGCTTTTTCGTTTCGTTCCAGCCATGGTCGGATTATATGGAAAACCCCCGTTCAGGCTAATACGCAAACGCCGGTTTTGAGGGAACTCTCACCGCTCAGCGTACTCCAATCCTTACCTATACTGACTCAGGCGCCTGTTCAAAGGAATGTTATTATGAGAAACGTGGCTTTACTGATGAGTTGTCTGTTCTCCGGTCACCTGCTGGCAACGGGCACCCCGCTCTGTGACACAGCAGAAGCACGTAATCAATTGATTGCGATTGAAAAATCCCGTCAACCGGGTCTTAATTTCACCCTGCCCCCGGGCAAAGTCGAGTTTATTCGCAGCGTCCAGCGTGGGGGAAAGATGCTGCATATCTGCAAGGCAACCGTTTTACGTCGGGATGACCGTCAGAATTCCGTAGAAAGTGCTGTTGTTTATTACACCGAGCCTGTCAAAGAAACAGAATCCGGCTTTGGAATCGTTATTCTTAACCGTAAAAATGACCAACTTGACATCTGATTCGTGCTTCTTTATTAAAACCACCGTCTGAGAATCACATCCGGGTTTTTGCCCCATTAAAATTAGCTATCATTACAAACAAGACGGCATGTATTCTGTCAGCGGATAACTGTGCGCCAGGATGGCGACCAAGGGAAAGGAAGTAGATCAATGGATTTGATCGAGCTGAAGAACCTGGGCAAGACCTCTGTGCAATGGCTCAATGCAGTAGGCATACGCAACCGGGACCAACTGCAGGCCCACGGTGCCGTAGGCGCCTATGTCAAAGTGCGTGAGCGTGGTTTCAAGGTTTCAAAGGTTCTACTGTACGCACTGGAAGGCGCACTGATGAATTCGCACTGGAATGACCTCTCACCCGAGCTGAAAAAACAGCTCCTGCAGGATGCAGGGGAAAAAGACTAAAGCCACACGGCGCTTTCAGATGCAATGCCCTACTCTGCAAAGCGCTCATGCCTGCTCCGGCTCATCCCTTCCGTTACACATAATTACAAATCCCCAGAGATTATTATTTGACCATTTAAATGATAACGATTATCATTATCTGCACGTAAGGTGTGATGATCTTACGTCCTGCACCTCTGTTTGCATGCAGTCAAACAACCCTGCAGGTTATCTCCTCATCAGGCTAATCACGGTAATATTGCCCGCTGCCCACACAGCGGGCTTTTTTTTGGCCATTGCTTAACCTCACCAACTGATCCCTCTCTATGAGGAAAGCGCTATACGCTTTTGGTTAGACACGATAATCCCCTCTGTCAGTGACATCATGTTTTTGTGATCTTAAGTTTCCCGTTTCTATTTTCCGAAGAGGAAGCAACCATGTTCGGTTCACAAAGGCTTGATATCAGCAGCCCCCCTGTTATCCATCGACAAGGACAACAGGTAGCGTCACACGCTTTACCAGTACTCACTCAAAATACAGATAGGGGTAGAAGAACCAGTACGAACAGTATTCCTCAACGCATGACCATACAGTTAGCGGTCAGGCGTAGATTCTTTTTAAACCCTTATCATACAAAGGGAAGATTTATAGGCTACACAAGTGACCAAAAACATCTTATATACATTAACCCAAAAAAAGAAAAAATCGCCTTTGTTTCCGATTCCAACGGACAAGCAAAAGAATTACCACTACCTCCCCAATTTACAAAAGATGAGACAAGTGAGATTAAACTCATACCTAAAACCAGCAACATCCTATTAATAAGATGCGAAAAAAAGCGTTTCCCGGTACTTAAAAAGGATGAAGCATGGCAATTACCTTTTCAAAATGGAACATTTGTAGCCTACACACGTGATCATGAGCAATTTATCTACATTGACCAGAATATAAAAAAACTCGTCTTTATTTCAGTCTCCACTGGACAGGAAAAAGAATTGGAACTGCATACAAAGATAACAAAAGATGAACTAAACGAGATCTCCGTCATAGGAAGTGCAAACAGTAAAACCCTATTAATAAGATTCAAAGCAAAATATCGCCCTCTAATAAAAAAAGCAAACGAACCATGGCAGTATCCATTTCCAACGCCCTCATCAAGGCCTGATACTCTACTACTTGAAGCTGTTCGCACAGCAGAAATGCATCTTGAATCGGGAGAAAACACTCTTGCATTACTTATGAACAATCTCGCACTGCTCATAATAGCGCATTGCCAAAAAGAATCATTAGAAACCTCTTTTCTTGAAACCCTTTCACTAGCAACTAAAAATGGCATGCACAAACTTATCAGAGCATTAATACAAAAGGGAGCTAACCCGAACAGCCCCGTTCTTTCTGAAAAGCAAATACCATTACCCTTGATAGCTGCTGCATCAGCCAGACAACAGAAAACTGTAAGCCAACTGCTTAAGTTCAATGACTACCAAAGAGATATAGACAGCAGAATTCGATGGAACAAACAGATAGTCAAGGCTTTCCAGACCAGCATCGCTAATAAAGATTGCGATACAATTCGAGAGTTTATTGGTTTTTTTAATGCCAATAGAATTATCACTCTAGATCGACGATCAATAAACGATTTATTACCGAAAGTGATAAAATCTGGCGATCCAATATTAATACAATTTTTACTGCACTACGGGAACATCACTGAATTTCAAAGATCACTTTCAGATTTACCATGGGCTACTCATTCCGATACAAAACACAAATTTCTGATCAAATATCAACTTGTCCATGCCCGAGTCCGTAACATAGAACCTTGGAGCGAGCTTCGTGCGCCTTCATTATCAGGATATTTACCCGAGACCTTAAAAAGTGAATGTTCGGGCTCTAACAGACAACTACGTGCAAAGAGTCCAGGAAGCATACTAACAACAAATCATACAACGCCGAGAGGAACCCCCTTTAACCGAGATAAGTTTGGTCAGACAATACTCCATATTGCGGCTAAGTTACCCCTTGTGGTTGGTAGCACCAATGTCCAATGATTTTCTCGAACATGCGTGCAGTCGTCAGCCTATGACGCTCTGTTAGAGCGCGCCGCCAAGCGAGGTAATGAGTCATA
>MUIA01000353.1 GCA_002084115.1 Oceanospirillales bacterium LUC14_002_19_P2
CAGGAACTGGGAGCCTGTAGGCCCAGTTGCACTTAATCCAGAGCGAATATCCGGGGTCGAAGATCGCGAGAAACAGGTGGCCTAAAAATCAGTATTCGGGACAACTATCTTGAAAAACTCCGGAACGGATTGCACAAGAATATGTCGGATTTTATGAGGATGCCTTTTTGAGTACTTTAGCTTTAATTATTTCGAAAGAGCACCCGCTTGAACAATACCAAACAATGTAGTCAATCTGGTTTAATGTTAAGCCGTTCGAATATTTGGCAGGTTTCGATTGATATTTACTATTAATCTTTATCTGTAACAATATTCAAAGCATGGCTGGGTAACACGTCGGGCCATAGGTGTGAAAGTGCTTCCCTCATCCTGTACGGGGTTGCTGCGTTTAGGGCCTGTCTTAGTTGCGCTGCAAAACTGGCGTGTTGCAGGCTTACAATCGGTGGTGAGGTGTTGTCTTCCAGTAATTCAGTATTGACGGGAGTTACAAGCTTCAGAAATGCTTTTTCAGTCAGGGTGACTTGATCCAGACCGCTGAATCCGATCCTGTCTTCATAGCGAAGATAGTTTTCTTCTGCCAGCCAAAGCATGGCCTGATAGCAGGCCATGTGGCGTTCAGAGGGAATGCCGTACTCATCCACAGGGGCGCAGTCTGCAATGTCATCGACATACAGCGCATCCTTGCGCGGGAAATGGCCATACAGCTTCAGGAGAATGTGTGCACAGTCCTGAAAGAAGTCATCGATATGAATATCAGCCATGATCCTGCTGTGTCCTTTCTTGTGTGATGACGCTGTTATTTGCGAATGCGATCCAGGTATTTTGCCAGTCGACCAATGGCAATTTCCAGTTCATCGACCCGCGGAAGGGTGACAATCCGGAAATGATCATTAACTGGCCAGTTGAAACCGGAGCCCTGAACCAGAAGCACCTTTTCCTGACGCAGCAGATCCAGGATGAACTGTTCATCATCTTCGATGGGGTACATCTTCGGATCCAGTTTCGGAAACAGGTACAGTGCGCCTTTTGGTTTGACACAGGTGACGCCGGGAATGGCGGTGATCATTTCCCAGGCTCTGTCACGCTGTTCAAGCAGGCGTCCACCGGGCAATACCAGATCATTAATGCTTTGGTACCCGCCCAGTGCTGTCTGAACGGCGTGCTGGGAAGGGACATTGGCACACAGGCGCATGGAGGCCAAAATACCTAAGCCTTCTATATAATCCTTTGCCTTATGTTTGGCACCACTCATCACCATCCAGCCGGTACGGAAACCAGCCGCTCGCCAGGACTTGGATAACCCATTAAACGTCACAAACAATACGTCGTCGGCCAGAGAGGCCAGTGCCGTATGTTCGGTACCGTCATAGAGAATCTTGTCGTAAATTTCATCGGCAAAAACGATCAGGTTATGCTCGCGAGCCAGCTCGACGATACCTTCCAGTATCTCCTGCGGATAAACGGCACCGGTTGGGTTATTGGGGTTGATGACCACAATGCCGCGGGTTTTCGCCGAAATCTTACTGCGAATGTCATCCAGGTCAGGGTACCAGTCGGACTGTTCATTCTTGATGTAATGCACCGCGCTGCCACCGGCAAGGTTGACCGCCGCTGTCCAGAGGGGGTAATCCGGTGCGGGAATCAGCATTTCATCGCCGTTGTTTAACAATCCCTGCATGGCCATGACGATCAGTTCGCTGACACCATTGCCAACAAAAATATCTTCAATCTCAACGTTGCTGATGTCCCGTTGCTGGCAATACTGCATGATGGCCTTGCGGGCGGAAAACAGACCCTTGGCGTCGCAGTAACCCTGGGACGCGGGCAGGTTGAGGATCATGTCCCGGATGATCTCTTCTGGGGCATCAAAACCAAACGGCGCCGGATTACCAATATTCAGCTTGATAATGCGCTGGCCTTCTTCTTCCAGCTTTTTGGCTTCGCTGAGCACGGGGCCGCGAATTTCATAAAAGACGTCGAGCAGTTTGGTCGACTTGAGAATTTCAGACATGGCTGTCCCGAAAAAACTGACCGCTGCAGGCTCTGGTCAGCGGTCATTGTGGGTGTTAAGGTCGAAATGATACCGCGTCCTAAGGAGGGAAACCATTGTCAAGTTCAGATCGTAACGATAGCCGTACTGACATTGTCAGCCGTTCTGACGACAAGTGGCGGGAACAGCTGACGCCAGAGCAGTACCGGGTCTGTCGTCAGCAGGGGACTGAGCCGCCATTTACCGGTGCCTTATATCATTGCAAGGAAAAGGGGGAATATCACTGCAGCTGTTGTCATCAGCCGTTGTTCAGTTCCGAGGCAAAATATGATTCGGGCTCGGGTTGGCCGAGTTACTGGCAACCGCTCTCGGATGATGCAGTGACCACAGAATATGATGCCTCTCATGGGATGGTACGTGTTGAAGTGAAATGTGCCCGATGTCAGGCCCATCTTGGCCATGTATTTCCTGATGGGCCCCAGCCAACAGGCATGCGCTACTGTATAAATTCTGTTGCTTTGTCATTTGTCCCACCCGAGCAATAACAACCCTATCCATTAAAGCCACTTCTCAAGCGTTTGCTTTAGGGTGCTACGGTCAAAGGGCTTGGCGATGTAATCCTGCATGCCGGCCCGATAGCAGCGTTCACGGTCATGGCTGAGGGCATTGGCCGTGAGAGCTATCACGGGAATATCACAGGTTTTTGCATTGTTGCGCAGTTGTCGGCAGGCTTCATAGCCATCCATCACGGGCATATTGCAATCCATTAATACCAGATCAAATAACGCTTTCTGGCAGCGATCCAGGCACTGTTGGCCGTTTCTTGCGGTTGTCACCTGGTAGCCTAACTGCTCCAGCATACCCTCTGCGACCATCAGATTCGTCGGGTTATCTTCAACAACCAGAATACGGGTGGTTATTGGCGGTGCTTCCTGGACAATGACATTAGGTGGTGTCATCGAAGAGGCTGTTGCATGGTGAATGTCAGAACCGATGAGCTCTGAAAGAATCGTATGCAAGTGATCTTTTCTGATCGGTAATGGCATTGTGACAGCATCGTCTTCAGGAGTGCTGGTGGCTGTAAAATCTGAATCTTGTAGTAATAGGGTTGGATTCTGTCGCTCAACCACAAGGTGCTGAACGTGTGTCAGCAGGAGAGTCGTCTCTGAAAGGCGTTCCAGATCCTGTTGCTGCCATGGACCGTGCCAGCTGGGAACCCAGGCATCAATTCGCCATTCATTACAATAGTCGTAAAGTATGGAGGCTAAGACGGGAGGAGCCATGATCGCCAAGTTCGTGCCGGCGATGGTTATTGTGTGGTGGTTTAATGGGTATGGGGAAGCTTCTTGCACCGTTTGCTCAAAGGGCAGTATCACAGTGAATCGGCTCCCTTCGTTAGGTTGTGATTCCACGGTGATGGAGCCGCCCATCGCTTCTGCAATTTTTTTCGATAGTGCCAGTCCCAGGCCGGTGCCGCCAAACTTTCGTGTGGTATCGGATGATGCCTGTGAAAAAGCAGTAAAAATATCCCCCTGCATGGCTTCCGGAATACCAATGCCAGTATCACGAATCTCGATGTGCAGTTGGCACTGTTGATCAGACTGCGCATCTGCCCAAGCCCTGAGGGTGACGCTACCGTGATGCATAAATTTGATCGCATTCCCTAACAGGTTGGTCAGTATCTGATGTAACTCAAGTTACGCACAAGACTGAAAATACGGCATTATTGCCGGTATGAAACACGATCTGATTGAGCTGTACTCTGACTACCTTCTGTCCTCTTTTGGCAAAACAACCGCAACCGGTTT
>MUIA01000407.1 GCA_002084115.1 Oceanospirillales bacterium LUC14_002_19_P2
GTTAATAACGAAATCGCATCAATGAAATTTTGAAAGAGCCTGGAATTCATAACAGTCATCCCCTGATAGCCGGATGGTTCAGGGAGTATAGGTCAACCAACCATCAGGGGTAACTTAGCCCATCATTACTGGTGAAACAATGTGCCTCCACGCCAATCGATTCCATCAATACCATAGGTAATTAAGTATGCGTAGCCTGATAGCGATGCTGATGCATGAAACTAATACTTTCTCGCCAATTTCCACCAACTTACAGAGATTTCAGGATTGGAGCGGTCTCTCTGGTAACGATGCATTGAGCTTTTATCGCGGGACCCGGACCGTCACGGGCGCGTTTCTAGATCTGGCTGAACAATGGGGCGACGATATCGTCTGTCCTATCGCCGCAGAAGCCATGCCTTCAGCACCGGCTGATGCTGAGACCTATGACTATCTCTCAGGTCTCATCCTCGAAGAAGTCCGAAAAGACGTGGACAGGATTCTGTTGGCTCTGCATGGCGCCATGATCACTGAAAATACGTTGGATGGCGAAGGTACCTTGTTGAAACGGATTCGGGCTATTGCACCGGATATTCCTATTGCAGTGGCTCATGATTTTCATGCCAATGTCACCGCACCCACCATCACAAACTGTACGGTATTGACTGGCTATAAGACTTACCCCCATACCGACCTGTACGAAACAGGACACAAGGCAGGCCGAATTTTATATGACGCCATGCAAGGTCACTGTAATCCGGTAATGGCCTGGCGGAAACTGCCTTTGATCTCGCATACCCTGAAGCAAGGCACTGACGACGAACCTTTCAAATCACTCATCAGACATTGTCGAGAGGCAGAACGAGAAACCGGTATATTGAACGTATCTCTCTTTGGCGGGTTTCCCCTGGCAGACAGCCCACATACAGGTTCATCTGTTGTAGTAGTCGCAGATAATGATGACTTACTCGCCAACCGTATTGCGACAGACATCGCTGAAGCCTGCTGGGACACACGCCATCAGCAGGTTTATCAGTCAACTCCGCTGAGTGAACAGATTCAAAAGGCAAAAAAACTCACAGAAGGCCCGATTATCCTGCTCGATCACTGTGACAATTGTGGTTCCGGCGGCACACAGGATGTTATGACAGTGATCCGTGCCATCATGGAGGCCGGACTGGAAGATGTCATCGTTGCCGCAGTCTGGGATCCCAAGGCGGTCGCCCAAATGCAAGCAGCAGGTGTGAATGCCGAGGTGGCATTACCACTGGGAGGCAATACTGATATGCCCGCTATCCAGCAATCCGGTAAACCTTTACATGTTCAGGGTAAAGTGATCAACCTGACCGACGGACGTTTCCGGATTAGTGGCCCCATGTATCACGGTCTCGAGGTCTCCATGGGGCCTACCGCCGTGCTGGATACCGGAAACATGCAGATTATCGTTGTTTCCCATCACATAGAGCCCTGGGATCCCGGTCTGTTCCACAGCCTTGGCATTGATCCTGAGCAAAAGCACTACCTGTTGCTCAAATCCCGTATTCATTACCGCGCAGGCTTTGCGGACATGACCAGGCACACCCTGCTGCTGGATGGTGATGGCGTCACTACCTCAGATTATCAGTTACTGCCCTTTCACCAGCTGAAACGCCCTGTTTTTCCGTTGGATCCGCTCTGTTCATTTGAACCCAACCCAGTGCCAAATGGTCTATGATCGGTGATTAATAGCGACATTCACTTAACCGTATGGCTTTTAGGGTTAAGGATGGGCGGCATTAACGCTTTCGTTCCACTGAAAAAGCAGGTCATCATGAAACAATCATTCTGGGCTCTGGCACTCTTGCTGCTGGCAGGCTGTACTGCACATGAAGCCGTTACCCGTGAGAATCTTATGCATCATCACTGGGTACTGACCTCTATCGATCAGAAAGCCGTCCCCGACCAAGCGGCTGGACAGGCGCAACCGGATCTGGAAATTGGTGAAAATCTTACCGTCAACGGTACAACGGGTTGTAATCGTTATCGGGGCCAGGGAATCCTGAACGGCAGCCTGTTCAAAGTACAACAGCTGTCCACCACCCGACGCGCCTGCCGCCCTCCGTATAGCAACATTGAGCAAACGCTGACATCCGTTCTCAATAGCGGTGCTGAGATTACATTAACCAAAGAGGCTCTGACGCTGAAAAATGCCCAGCACACACTGGTATTTACCCTCAGGGACTGGCTATAAGCCGTCCCTGTTCGGGTTACACCTCATACATGACGAGACGATGCAACGCTAACCACAATCCCGTCAGGATCAACCCACCGCCCACAAAATGGTAGGAATGGAGAGATTCTCCCAGAAACAGAAAGGCCAGAAACGCCACAAACACGGGCATCAAACTATTGAATAACGAGGCGCTGCTGGAGCCCAACACCCTGACGCCATTATTCCAGGCGAGATAAGAAAGAATCGAGGCAAATACCGTTACATAAACAAGCAACGCCACACTCTGAAACGTCACGGCAAAACCGCCGACAAGCGAGTATTCCCAAAGATAAAAGGGCAGGAGTACGGGCATGCCAATACCAACCAGCACCGTCAGTATCACGATCCCCGGTAATGGTATGGCAAACCGCTTATACAAAACGGAGTACAAGCCCCAGAATGTCACTGCCACCAGCATATAAAGATCCCCTTGGTGGCTTTTCAGCAACAGTAATTGCTGCCATTCACAGCGGCAAATGACATACAACAAGCCAGCCAGAATAATCAGCAGCCCAATTACCTGACGCAAGCGCGGGATTTCATTCAGAAAAAAAATACTCAGCACAATGGTGACTAACGGCAGGGATGTCTGAATCAAGGCGATATTGACGGCCTGCGTACTCTGGGCGGCAAGATATAACAGGGTATTGAATGTCGTGATACTGAGTACTGCCAGCATCAGTAATCGATAGCGATAACACAAGATCGTCTTCCGGTGTTCGTGTAGCTGTCGCCAGGTAATCAGCAATAAGCACACAAAGGCAAAGAACCAGCGCCAGAATGCCAGCGCTACAGGGGGCACGACCCCAATACTCATTCGCCCTGCCACACTATTCCCTGCCCAGAACAAGATCGCAGCCACCAACGCGATGGTGGCCGCCGCCCGGTTGCCTGATGGCAAAAAACGCCCATAAACCTGACTTTTTATCATGACACTCAACATCCCCAAGGCAGGGTCTTGCTGCTGTACCCCGCCCACTGAAACTTTTATGATAAAAACCAGTCAAAGCAAAGGCCTGATACCATCAAAGAAAGGAGCCTGTGCATGGAATCATCCGACATCATTACGTTCTGGTTTGAAGAAATCGCACCGCGCCAGTGGTTTGTTAAGGACAGTGACTTTGATGAACAGATTCGGCAACGATTTTCCGATGTTCATCAGGCCGCAACACGGTGTGAGTTGTCACCCTGGCGTGAGACACCGGAAGGCCGGCTGGCAGAGGTCATCATACTGGACCAGTTCTCCCGTAATCTCTACCGGGATACTGCACAGGCCTTCGTATACGACTCTCTGGCCCTGGCGCTGGCCCAGGAAGCTGTCAGCAACGGGCATGACAAGGCACTGACACCGCATCAGAAAGCCTTTCTTTACATGCCGTGGATGCATTCGGAGTCAGCGGTCATTCACCATGAAGCCGTCGCACTCTTTAGTCAACCCGGGCTAGCCCGGATATTTCATAAATAAAGGCAAGTTCCGTCCAATCTGTTGGTACGATTGGCTTGACAAAAAAATGCTTCGGAAACAGCAAACCGGAACTTGCCATGACCTCATCTTCACAAG
>MUIA01000093.1 GCA_002084115.1 Oceanospirillales bacterium LUC14_002_19_P2
TGAGGGTTACGAGGATATTGTGGATTGTTGCTGCAATGCCTGGAATAAACTGTGTAGCGAGGCTGGACGGTTGTTCAGTTTATGCTCTCGCCAGTGGGCACTTATGCAGTAGTTAGAAAAGGCTATTGGTATTACCTGCTGGCTGGCCTAATGATTTAATCATCGTATTTCTGCCTGCTCCCGAATAGACAAGGGAGCAGGTCAATGATGGTTCTATTCTTGTTGATGGATTCCCAAGTCGTTATCCTTGTGCTGATATGGTTTTGCAATGAATGTATAACGCATAAAAATGCAGAAGGAATCAGCATGTCGTCTATTTATGAAGCGCCGGAATCTGATGTCTCCAGGCAGCCGGACAGGTACGGATACGGTTCTCTGGATAAAGGTGTAGCTGGCGAATATACCTTTTACATCGGTGAAACCCTGAGTGAAGCCTGGGTGAAAACCCGTGGCGCCAAGTGGACGCTTCATCTCGCGATGGCGATTTATTTCATCATCTACCTTATTGCGCTGCTGGTTATTATGGCGGTTTCCACCGTCTTGCCATCGTCAGTATTTGTGGCATTGTCAACCCAGTTGGTCTTGATGGCAGTCAGTACCCCCCTGTGGGCTGGGCTCTTCATTATTGGTCTGCGTCGTGCTGTAGATGCGCCGATAGAGGCGGGACAAGTCCTGTCCTGTTTCCGCTATACCCTGCCATTGTTTGTACTGAGCGTTGTGATGACGATCCTTATGATGCTTGGCTTTTTTCTGTTGATTCTTCCCGGAATCTATTTGGCTACAGCGTATATCCTCGCGGTACCCCTGATGGTGGATAAGAACCTGGGCTTTTGGCAGGCGCTGGAAGCCTCCAGGAAAGCGGTCACCAGGCGCTGGTTTTCGATTTTTGGCCTGATGCTGGTGCTGATGTTCATTAATTTCATTGCGATGATTCCTCTGGGGTTGGGATTGATCTGGTCAGCGCCGATGTCGATTATCGCGTTTGGCGTTTTATACCGGAATATTTTTGGTTGCAGCAGTCAGACAGTGGCCTGATATGCGCCAGCTGTTGGATACCACCTGCCGGGTGGAGACACCAGAGTCCATTGATCTGCAGGCTGAAGTCGCGGGGGTTGTGCCCCGCATGCTGGCGTTTGCCCTGGATCTGCTGATTCGCTTTATCATTTTCCTGGTTGTCCTGATCGCTGTTTCCCTGGCCGGCAGGGCTGGCGAAGGCTTGTTCCTGGTGGTGTTGTTTCTGCTGGAATGGTTCTATCCGGTTGTGTTTGAAGTGTATCGTGGTGGTCAGACACCGGGGAAAAAAGCATTTGGACTGGTTGTCGTCAATGAGGACCTGACGCCGGTTGGTTTGGGGGCGTCAGTGATACGCAACCTGCTGCGCAGTGTTGATTTTATGCCGTTCCTGTATGGAACCGGGCTGGTGAGCCTTTTATTAACCCGCCGGTTTCAGCGGCTGGGCGACCTGGCCGCAGGAACGTTGGTTGTATATCGATCTGAAGAAAAGGTTCAGGGTGAGCTACCAGAGGAGCGCCCAGTAGCGCCACCAACAGCCCTTAGTCTGGATGATCAGATTGCAGTGATGAGTTTTACACGACGGCATGCTTCGCTGAGCGAGGCCCGACAGCAGGAATTGGCTGATATTCTGTTGGGGGTTACACATGACAATAAAGAAAACAGTGTCACCAGGCTCCAGGGAATAGGGTTGTGGTTATCGGGTAGACGGTAGTGAAACAGCAGGATTTTGAAACACGGAATAACCCCGACTGGGTGATTCTGGAACATTGGTTGAGTAAGGCGAACAGTAAAAAGTCGTCGACGACCGATGATGGTACGATTTCGGCAGAACAGATCGTGCCTATGTACCGGCAGCTTTGTCACCATTGTGCGTTAGCTCGTTCAAGAGGATACAGTCCTGAGCTGGTCGATCGTCTGAATCGGCTGGCGTTGGAGCTGCATCATGTGCTGTATCAACATAATCAGCGTTTACTGCCTCAGATACTGCATTTCTTGTTTCTGGGCTTTCCCGAAGCCTTACGTGCCAATGCCCGTTTAATTGGTTTGTCAGCGGCTTTTTTTCTCCTTCCCGGACTGGCCATGTTTTTGGGTTGTCTGGTGAATAATGAGCTGATTTATACCTTGATGTCGCCGGAAGATGTTTGGCATTTTGAGGCAATCTATGACCCTGCCAATGCGGTTTTGGGGCGTGAGCGGGCATCGGATACTGATCTCCAGATGTTTGGTTTTTATATCAAGAACAATATTGGCATCAGTTTCCAGGTCTTTGCAGGAGGGTTGTTGTTTGGCCTCGGCAGTGTGTTTTATCTGGTGTATAATGGGTTGGCGATTGGGGGAGTCGCAGGTCATATCGTGCATTTGGGATTTGATGAAACCTTCTTTCCCTTTGTCGTCGGTCATGGCGCTTTCGAGCTGACGGCAATTGTCTTCAGTGGGGCAGCCGGGCTACGCCTCGGCCTGGCACTGATTGATCCGGGCCCCTATCTCCGACTGACGGCGTTACGCCTTGCCGCCAAGGAAGCGGTTAAGCTCATCTACGGAACAACGGTAATGTTGTTGCTTGCCGCCTTTCTTGAAGCCTTCTGGTCTTCCAGTTCCACCGTTCCATCCTCGGTTAAGTATACGGTGGGTGCCATCTTCTGGTTGATGGTACTTGTTTATTCTTTGTTAGCAGCATGGAGACGGCGTGGATCTCGGTCAGCTTAGTATTCGTCCGCGACTGCGTAGTCGCTATGAGGCCATGGACCTTGGCTTTGTAATCGCCAGGCAGTGGTGGCGGTCACTGTTTCTGGCCTGGCTGATCCCGAGTGGTGTCGTGTTTCTCATTGCCAGCCTGTTGGTGGGTGAACGTCAATGGCTCACATTGCTGCTGGTCTGGTGGTTTAAACCCCTGTGGGATTGTGCGCCACTGTATATTGGCAGTCGTCAGCTGTTTGGTGAGTCAGTATCTGTGGGGAGTGCGATACGGGCTATGCCGGGTATGTTGCGCGCTGACTGGTTTGCCTGGTCAACATGGCGGCGATTCAGCCCGGGACGCTCCTTTGTGATGCCAGTGACAGCGCTTGAGAAGCTGACGGGAAAACGTCGGCGACAGCGTATTGGCGTGCTGGACCAAAGGGAGGGAGGTAGTTCAGCCTGGTTGACCATCGCTTGTGCCCATATCGAAGCCATTTTTGCCATGGGGGCTGCTTTTCTTCTGATGTGGCTTTTACCCGATAGCATTGGCGTAGAGTGGTACAACACGGATGGACCTCTGTGGTGGCAGGTTGTGACGAATGTGTTGGGTTGGCTCGTGATGTCCGTGGTAGCACCTTTTTACACCATGGCGGGTTTTGCCCTGTATATCAATCGTCGTATTGAGCTGGAAGGCTGGGATATTGAAATTCGCTTCCGTGCGCTGGCCCAGCGCTTCAATGAAGCAAAGCGTGAGAAAGGCACCGCTACACTGCGCAGTCTGGTTGTCCTGTCTGCTTCATTAATCACGGCCCTATGCCTGGTTACGTTTGAACCAGCATGGGCTCGCGCTTCAGCCCCAGATCCTTCCGGTTCGTTACATCACATTGATCAGGTTGAATCTCGGGAGATGATTCAGTCTGTTCTGGCAGGTGATGCGTTTCATCAGCAGGAAACGCAACGGGGGTGGCGCCTGAAATCATTCGATGATGAGGAATCAGAAGAGCCCAGTGATTCGTGGATTGTTGATTTTATACAATGGTTGCAGGAGTGGAATGCCCATCAGGGTCAGATACAACAGGGTATAGCTTTCCTGTTGGAAGTCTTGTTGTGGGTGATATTGGCCGTAGTGATTGCTTACCTGCTGTATTTTTACAGGAAACGCCTTGGCAGTCTGGTTGCGGGCATTGCTTCGGGGGTAGCGCCTAAACGCTCCACACCAACTGTGTTGGCAGGAATGGATGTACGTCCGGAAAGTCTGCCAGATGATGTACCAGCATCTGCACAATCGTTATGGCAAACCGGTGATCACAGGGCTGCGATGGGGCTGCTTTATCGCGCCAGTCTCTCTCGGTTGATTCATGCCTTTTCTGTGCCGCTGGTTGCCGGTCACACTGAGCAGGAGTGTGTGGATTTAGTCGCAGTGCTTCCCGACAACACCCTGCATGATTATATGCGTTGCCTGACATTGGACTGGCAGCGTCTGGCCTATGGCCATCAGGTGATAGAACCGCAGCAGTTCCATGCCTTATGCCAACAGTGGCGGGAGGTATTCTGCCGTGGCTAAGCGACTGGGTGTTTTCAGCGTTATTGTGTTACTGATGGGTTTGGCTATCTATGGTTTCGAAACGTTTTTTGAACCTTGGGAAAAAACCATTGATCATGGTTTCAGCCGTGAGGCCAGAATAAACCCCTTTCTGGCGGCAGAGCATTACCTGACAAAGTTAGGCTATGACGTACAAAGTGACGACAGCGCGGCCATTCTGAACAATCTGTCATCGGTTTCGACACTCTTGATTAGTCAGGCGGAATTAGTGCGCTCTGAGTCCCGCGCCAGACTATTAAAAGCATGGTTGCTACAGGGGGGGCATCTGATTATTGAGGCGCCATCCGCCGGTCAAGTGTCTCGACATGTCTTGTTGGCGCCATTTGCCGTCAGTCGTGTTAAACATGAAAATAATCCATCGACAGCCGATGATCAGCATCAACACGCTTGGAGTGAAATAGCGGGTATCTCTGAAAACGACGAAGACCGCAGCGCATTGATCCCCCAGGAGCAATTGACTCAGATCCAGTTTGAGAATGCATCTGATCCTGTTATTGCCTATTTCTCACCTGATTTCATTCTTGAGCACTCGAAAGTGCAGCAAGAAGGTGATGAGGTTAGTGAAGAACCCCTGCCGTTATATCAGGCAGGTGATGAGGATGGATTGCACTTTATCCAATTTCCGGTCGGAGAAGGCCTTTTGACGGTCGTTTCGGATACTAGCCTTTGGCACTCCCGCCGGATTGGCCAGTTTGATCATGCGTATCTGTTGCGCATGTTATCCAGTCGTGTGGAGAGTAGTGAACAGACGGTCCGCATTATTCGTGGTACCCAGATGCCACCTTTGACGACAATTGTCTGGCAGGAAGCACCTGAATTGGTGGTTGCATTCGGTCTTTTGTTGGCAGCCTGGCTTGCGTATCGGTCACGTCGCTTTGGTGCAGTGCAGGAACCTGACTTCAGCCGGCGACGTGCGATTTCTGAGCATGTTCGTGCCTCAGCCGATTTTCTTTGGCGTCATCAACGCTATAAAGCATTACTGGAACCGCTCCAGCAAGAGGTTGTGAAGAAGACAAATCTGCGATATCCGGGAAGTCGTTCAGATAAAAACGAACTGTACCGTTATCTGGCAGACAGAGCAGGGTTAGAGGCGATGGATGTACGGTTGGCTCTGTCTATGCCCGACAAAGTGAATGAAACAGGTTTTGTCCGTCAGGTTGCACTACTACAAAAAATCAGGGAGTCGTTATGACCGAGCAAATGGATAGAGGGGATAGCATGTCACATCTCTTGCTGGAAAAGCTTGGTGCGCTACGCGAGCGGATTAATCAGGTTATCATTGGGCAGCCAGAAGTGATCGACCAGGTGCTGGTCGCATTGCTGGCGAAAGGCCATGTATTGGTTGAGGGGGTGCCGGGTCTTGGTAAGACGCTGCTGGTTCGTACCCTTGCCGAATGCTTCGATGGTGAATTCCGGCGTATACAGTTTACCCCTGACCTGATGCCTGCGGATGTTACTGGACATGTGTTGTACAACATGAAAGAAGGCGAGTTCCGGATCCGACGGGGGCCAGTCTTTACCAACCTGTTGCTGACGGACGAAATTAATCGGTCGCCGGCGAAAACACAGGCCGCGTTGCTGGAAGTGATGGAGGAACATCAGGTCACGATAGAGGGGCGCGCGCAGTCGGTGCCGGAACCGTTCATGGTCATGGCTACCCAGAACCCGATTGAGCAGGAGGGGACATATCCCTTGCCGGAAGCGGAGCTGGATCGATTCCTGTTGAAGGTGTTTATCGGCTATCCGGGTTTGGAGGATGAACTGGCGCTTACCCGTCAGGTAACGGGGATAGAGCAAGGTGATCATTCGGCTCACTCATCCGGGCCGTTATTAACCGCTATCGAGATGCAAAAGTTGCAGCAAGCGGCGGCGAACGTGACTGTTGATGAACAGGTGGCTGCCTATGCCGTGAGACTGGTCAGGGCAACGCGGGAGCGTCCTGTATTCTCCCGTGGTGCCGGTACGCGGGCCTGCATTGCGTTGGTGAAATGTGCACGCGCGTATGCACTGCTTCAGAAGCGCCGCTATGTTCTGCCGGATGATGTGAAGGCGATGGCGATACCGGTTATGCGACACAGGGTGGCCTTGTCTGTCGATATGGCGATTGAGGGACTGAGTACGGATTATCTGTTGACCGAGATGATGGATGATATAGAAGCGCCCCGCTTATGAGACCCTCAAGGAAACTGATAACACTCTTGTTCTGCTGGTTGTGCTTGTCTATTTTGCCAATACTGGCCAGATATTCACTATCCGGCGGGAGTGCTGAATTCGTCAGCATGGTCTGGTGGGGAATAGGTTTTTTTGCATTTCTGGTGGTGATGGTTGATCTGGGATTCAGTCGGATGGTCAACCAGTTAGCTGTCAAACGGCAGTTGCCAGGCAATTTATCGGTCGGCGTTGCTAATGCTGTCGCAGTGGTTATTGAGAACCCACATAAACGGCAAGTTCTGTGTACGATCACCGATCAGATGGCGGAAGGCTTTATTACTGATAACTTGCCGGTGACGCTATCACTGAAGCCTGGCCACAAGCGGACTATTCATTATCATCTGTGTCCTAATCTTCGAGGCCTGTTCCAGCTGGGCAGTATCGATATACGCATAACTAGTATGTTGGAGTTATGGGAATTTCACCAGCAGGCCTGTGGTGATCAGACTGTTAGGGTCTACCCGAATTTCAAACCGTTTCTCAACAATAAAATATTCTCGATGGAACAGCAGCTGACTCGAATGGGCGCACATGTGGTTCAGCGCCGGGGGCAGGGGTTGGATTTTCGTCAGTTGCGTGAGTTTCAGCAAGGTGATGTATTGCGGCAGGTTGACTGGCGGGCCAGTGCTCGACAGGCAAAACTGATATCCCGTGAATACCAGTCTGAAAAAGACCAGGATCTGATTTTCCTGTTGGACTGTGGGCGGCGTATGAGAATTAAGGAAGATGAGCTCAGTCATTTTGATCACGCACTCAATGCCATGCTGGTGACGGCCTGGATGGCGCTTCGTCAGGGGGATGCTGTCGGTATGATGAGTGTGGCTGGCGCTGATAGGTGGTTATCACCGGTCAAGGGACGTGCCGCCATGAACCTGCTGCTGAACCAGGTCTACGATCTGCACAGTACCACAGATAACAGTGATTATTTACGGGCGGCAGAACAGTTGATGACGCGTCATCGTAAGCATGCGTTAGTTATTCTCATAACCAACGTGAGGGATGAAGGGGTTGAAGACTTACAGGCTGCTATCCGACTACTGTCTGGCAGTCACCAGGTGATGGTCGCCAGCATGCGTGAAGTGCAGCTCGACCAACTGTTATCTCAGTCGGTGCAGTCATTTGACCAGGCGCTGGCAGTGTGCGGTACTGCCCGTTATCTGCAGGAGCGTCAGCAGGCTTTCCGACAGTTGGGTTCCATGGGAATTACTCTGGCGGATGTCTTGCCAGCGGCGTTGCCTGTCGCACTGGTCAATGGTTATCTCAGCATCAAGGCCAGTGGAGCGCTCTAGTTCAGGCTAATGCTCCTTCCAGCCATTGTTGCGGGATGCTGTTTTCCCACTGGAAGCGTTTAAAGAGATGTAGTATTACTGGGTTTAGAGGAGCCTGTATACAAAGCGGTTTCCAGGTGACAGGATGTGTTAATTGCATTTCTGTGCAGGCCAATAGTAGCCGCCCAGCATTCAGTGATTCAGCAAAATAACGATTATGTTTACCCTTACCATGCTTGGCATCACCAATAATAGGGTGGGCGATATACTTCATATGTCGTCTGATTTGATGCTTGCGCCCTGTTTCAGGGTAAGCGGCGACGAGTGAATACCGGGAGGTTGGATAACGGTCGATGCTGACAGGTAATTCGACGGTATCCAGGCGACGATAATGGGTGATCGCTTCCTGGGCGGGTTTATCCTGATCCGCTCTCTGATCCGTCATTTTATCCAGTTGTTCTTTTAGTGGGTGATTGATAGTTCCTTCTTTAGGCGTCATACCACGCACAACGGCCAGATAAGTTTTCTTTACGGTATTAGCCTCGAACAGCTCACCCGCCAGTTTCGCTATTTCAGGCGACAGTGCAAACAGCAGTACGCCGGATGTCGGCTTATCAAGCCGATGCAGTGGATAAACCCGTTGGGCTATCTGGTCACGTACCATCTGCAGGGCGAAACGGGTTTCATGGCGGTCTATCATGGAGCGGTGGACAAGCAGGCCGGAAGGTTTGTTGATGGCAATTAGATAGTCATCACGAAATGAGGCCCTTTTCCAGGTTGGCGGATCATTTCAGAGCCTCCTGTCTTATTTTCAGATAAAGGTAATCCAGGTCATTGTACCCACACGCTTTATAGATAATGCGTTTGATTACCCCGTTAAAGG
>MUIA01000003.1 GCA_002084115.1 Oceanospirillales bacterium LUC14_002_19_P2
TGAGAGCAGTCTGGTGACCTGATCATGGCTATAGGCATCGTCCGACAGGTTAGACAAACCGGTTGCGGTTGTTTTGCCAAAAGAGGACAGAAGGTAGTCAGAGTACAGCTCAATCAGATCGTGCTTCATACCGGCAATAATGCCGTATTTTCAGTCTTGTGCGTAACTTGAGATAACAACTTGAATATTCAATGAGAATGATTATCATTTATTAAAATACATTTGGGTGAGACTGCCGTCATGAAAGCAACTCCCAATCTGACTGAGCAACAGCAGGTACTGAATCAGACCCGCCAGAACTTCATAAGCCCGGAGGCTGACCCCGACAGTCCCGGCCTGATTGATCGTTACCTTGACCAGGCCATCACTCTGGCGGATACCTTGCAGCAGTCGGGAAAACGCTTTCAACAGGAGGCCCTGCTGTTCAGCGTCTTTAATGATCTGGTGAATGCGATTGCCGATCCCCTGCGTCCCAAGGTCTTTCGCGCCAACTGCCTGGACCGGCTCTATCGCCCCCTGGTCTGCCTGAACGACTTTTATGGCAGCCATCCCAGAGGTAAAGCATCACTCAGGAAACTACACTGGGAAATGCAGCTGATAAGCCACTACTTCTCACCCTGACCCTGTGACTACCGCAAAGGAACCGAGGCTATGCCAAGCACATCCAAAGGAGCCACCCGCACAGAGACTGACAGCATGGGTGACGTCACCGTTGCTGCCGATGCACTCTACGGCGCCCAGACCCAGCGTGCCATCGATAATTTTCCTGTCAGTGGCCTGCGCATGCCGGATGGTTTCATTCGTGCGTTAATACTCATTAAACAGATAGCCGCCGATTCCAACCGCCATCTGAAACTACTGGATGACAAACGCGCCGAAGCCATTATCAGTGCCTGTTCCGATCTGCTTGAAAAACACAAGGCTCAATGGAGCCAACACTTCCCCATTGATGTGTTCCAGACAGGTTCCGGCACCAGCAGCAACATTAACGCCAACGAAGTGATTGCCCATCTGGCATCCGACGTGCTAGGAGAACCCGTCAGCCCCAACGATCACGTCAACATGAGCCAGAGCAGCAATGATGTGATCCCCACTGCCATACATCTCAGCGCTGCACTGGCTCTGGAAGAAACATTACTGCCGGCGTTGAAGCATCTGGAAGCCATCATTCGCGGCAAAGCAGACAGCTTTGATCAAATCACCAAAACCGGCCGCACCCATTTAATGGATGCCATGCCGATCCGGATGAGCCAGGAACTCAATGGCTGGGCGGATCAGATTCTCCATGCGCGGGAAATGATGGAAACCGCCAGACCAGCCTTACACCGGCTGGCACAGGGCGGCACGGCAGTGGGCAGTGGTATCAATGCCCATCCAAACGTTGCGAAACAATTTGCGCAGACACTGAGCAGCAAAACCGGCCTTGCCCTCTCTCCTTCCCGACAATGCTTTTCCAGCCTTTCCGGTCAGGACGCTGCCGTCACACTGTCAGGCCACCTGAAAACATTGGCGACCGCCCTGATGAAAATCAGTAACTCAAGTTACGCAGTAACGAATAACCTTAGCTGCTCGAATGATGCCCGCAGAGCGGTCATGTAAATCTTCGCCCTGAGCTGAAAATGATTGACCTTCAGATTCAGGGAGAGGGTTTCCAACCT
>MUIA01000455.1 GCA_002084115.1 Oceanospirillales bacterium LUC14_002_19_P2
GCTCTTGTGAAGATGAGGTCATGGCAGGTTCCGGTTTGCTGTTTCCGAAGCATTTTTTTGTCAAGCCAATCGTACCAACAGATTGGACGGAACTTGCCTTTATTTATGAAATATCCGGGCTAGGCCGTCATTTCCACGGTGAAATGACCTACATGGCCGATCACGGTAACAAGCGCTCCCGCCCGGCAGAACTGGTACCAGGCACACTGCGCGTCATCAGTGTCCGGATGGATTATCTGCCCGCCGATACCGAAGCCGTGCGTATTCTGAAAGACAGCAGCAAAGCCTACATCTCTCGCTATTCACTGGGACGTGACTACCACAAAGTTATTCGCAAGCGCCTGCAACAGCTAGCGAGCCGTATTGAAGAGGAGGCCGGTCAATTCGGTTACCGGGCTTTTGTTGACAGCGCCCCGGTGCTGGAAAAAGCCATCGCCATGAAGGCAGGCCTGGGCTGGATCGGCAAGAATACCCTGTTGATGAACAACAAGGCCGGTTCCTGGTTCTTTCTGGGCGAGCTGTTTACCGACCTGCCCCTGCCAGTGGATAAGCCACAGGAAACCATGCACTGCGGCAGCTGCTTTGCCTGCCGCGATGTCTGCCCGACAGATGCCATTGTCGGCCCTCACCAGCTGGACGCCAGGCGCTGCATTTCCTATCTCACCATCGAGCTGAAAGGCGCCATCCCGGTTGAATTTCGCCAGGCGATTGGCAACCGCGTCTTTGGGTGTGATGACTGCCAGCTGATCTGCCCCTGGAACAAGTTTGCCAAACCGACGGCGGAAACCGACTTTCTCCCTCGCCACAAGCTCGACTCCACCGACCTGGCCGACCTGTTTCTCTGGACAGAGCAGGAGTTCCTGGATCGAACGGCCGGATCCCCCATCCGCCGCACCGGCTTTGAAGGATGGCTGCGCAACCTCGCGGTCGGGCTGGGTAATGCACCCAGTACCCACAATGTCATCGCAGCCCTGAAAACCCGGCTGGATCATCCCTCCGACATAGTACGAGAACACATTCAATGGGCGCTGTCACAGCACGATACGAAGATAATCAGGAAACAGACACCTGCGGATGCGGTGGGCTCTGAGCCGTGAAATAGTCACAAAACTGCTCCCTGAGCATACGCTTGTTCAGCTTGCCCGTGGCTGTATAAGGTAGTGCCTCAACCCAGACGATAGCATCAGGAATCCACCAGTCTGCCACTTTACCCTGGTACCAGGACGCCACTTCGGTTTTATCCACAGACTCACCTTTACCCACAGCCACCAGCAGAGGTCGCTCTCCCCAACGGTTGTGGGGAACAGCAATCACCGCAGCAGCCGCTACCTCTGGCTGATTCATGGCAATACTCTCCAGCTCAATGGAGCAGATCCACTCACCACCGGACTTGATCAGATCCTTACGCCGGTCTGTGATCATCAGGTAACCATCTGCATCAATGGTGGCAATATCGCCGGTTCGCAACCAACCAGCCTCATCGTGTGATTCCGCACCCCCCTCTACCTGGAAGTAACGGGAACAGACGGTAGGCGCCCGAACACAAAGCTCGCCCATCTGAAGGCCATCGTGGGGCAGGATATTCCCCTGCTCGTCGACTATTTTCATCTGCACACCGAACAGGGGTGTTCCCTGTTTTAGCGACAGAGAGTCGAGCTCAGCTTGCGATTTATCACAAACCGCAGCCCTGACCCGGTTAAAGGTGCCCACCGGGCTCATTTCAGTCATCCCCCAGCCCTGATGCACAGAAACACCATATTTTTTCATCCGCTCAAACAGACTGGCCGGACTGGCTGAGCCTCCCACACCAATTTCCTGCAGGCAGTCAATACGCTTACCGCTGGATTCCAGGTAATCCAGCAAGGCCTGCCAGATGGTGGGAACCCCTGTGCTGCAGGTGACCTGTTCTGTGACAATTAGCTTCTGCAGCATTTCCCCGTCAGCCATCTTGGGCCCGGGCAGTACCAGTTTGGCGCCCAGCATGGGCGCGGCATGGGGCATACCCCAAGCATTGACATGAAACATTGGCACAACCGGCATCACCACATCGTGATCAGAGAGATTCAGGCAATTAGACATAGCCACCATCATGCCATGCAGCAGGGTAGATCGATGGCTGTAAAGAACCCCCTTGGGGTTGCCTGTCGTACCGGAGGTATAACACAGGGAACTGGCGGTATATTCATCCAGTACAGGCCAATCAAAATCATCCGACTCACCGGCAATCAGGGTTTCATAAGCGATGGCCTGTTTCAGGCACGTATCCGGCATGGCTGATTCGCTGGTCAAAACCACGAAGCCTTCAACGGCCGTCAAATCAGGCTGCAGCTTTTCCAGCAGGGGAACGAAGAGAGGATCAGTGAAAATCCAGCGATCTTCGGCATGATTGAGGATATAAAGAATCTGTTCTTCAAACAGCCGGGGGTTCACGGTATGGCAGATAGCCCCGGCACAGGCAATGGCGTAATAAATCTCCAGATGGCGGAAGTCGGTCCACGCGAGGGTAGCATTCCGATCCCCTTCCTTCATGCCCAGACGCTGCATGGCATTGGCCAATTGCCGAACACGCCGGAAACAATCCCGATACCGGTAACGGTGAATGCCCTGATCTTGCGTAACAGAAACAATTTCCGAGGTAGGATACACCGTCTCAGCATGCTGCATGATCATTGTGATCAACAGCGGTTGGTCCATCATGAGACCTTTCATTGAGCAGGCTCCAGCAGGTGAAATGCCCATAACCATAGTCGATGGGCATCCGTTTACCGGCTATTTCATCCTGCGATTGCCCGTGATGTACGCCAATTGCGAGACAGTAACGTTGCACAAAAGCCAAGCACCAACACGATCGCCACGACATAAAAGGCATCAGCGTACGCCATGATGGTTGCCTGTTCCGCCAGCTGCCGGGCAATCAGACCAACCTGTTGCTGAAAACTGAGTTGTGGCATAACGGCAGACAAGGTATCCAGCCGCTGCTGGGTCAGATCACCATATATCGGCAGCGTTTCACTGAGACGGGCAGCATGCAACGTCGTGTGCCGCTGAATGATCGTAGCCAGCAAAGCAATGCCAATGGCGCCGCTGAGATTCCGCAACGTATTGAACAAGCTCGACGCCGAAGATATATCCTTTGGCAGGATCTTCTCCATCGCCAGCATGGACAGGGGAATCATGATGAATGGCTGCCCCATGGCCCGAATCAGCAGACTCAGCCGAAACTGGTCACCCGCATAATCGCCCGTCATCGTGGTATTCAGATACACGCTGAATGCCATCAGGACAAAGCCAGCACAGGCCATCAAGCGCGGGTTTACCCGCTTCATCAATCGGGGAACTATGGGGATCAACAACAGCTGCGGCATGCCCCCCCACATCAGCACCTCACCGATCTGCAGTGAGTTGTAGCCCTGCACCTGGGACAGGTAGAGTGGCAGGATATAGACACTGCCATATAGACCAAGGCCAAGCCCCATATTGGCCAGTGTTGCCATCAGGAACTGCCGTTGCCCCAGCAAACGCAGGTTCAACAGCTGGCGCTCACGGGTTAGCTGTAACCAGGTGAATGTCACCAGCGAAACGGCAGCAATTAACGCCGTCCAGACAATAATCTCGGAGCCAAACCAGTCCTTACGGTTGCCTTCCTCCAGGAAATACTCCAGCGTCACCAGCCCCAGAGAAAGCGTAAAAATACCGAGCCAATCCGCTTCACGCAGCTTGTTGAGCTGCATCGGTTCTTTATCCAGGCTAGCGCTCAACATCAGGAACATGATTACGCCCGGCACCAGGTTAATGTAGAAAATCAGGTGCCAACTGAACGTTTCCGTCAACCACCCACCCAGGCTCGGGCCGATAGCCGGTGCAAACACCGCGGAAAAGGAAAACAGCGCCATCCCCTTAGCCTGCTCAGATTCAGGCAGACGGAGCCGCATCAGGCTGAACGCCAGCGGAATCAACGGCGCTGCACCAATGCCCTGCAGCACCCGGAACAGGATCATGGATTCCAGGCTCCAGGCCAGACCACACAGCATCGACGCCGCTACAAACAGCACAATGGTAAAGCGCATGTAGGTTCGGATCGACAGCACCTGCACCAGCCAGCCGCTGAGTGGAATCATCACGATCTCAGCAATCATGTAGGCAGTGGATATCCAGGAACCTTCTTCCACAGATGCCGACAGTGCTCCCTGGATATCCGCTAGCGAGGCATTGATGATCTGGATATCCAGTACCGCAATAAAGGCGCCGAGAGCAGCGCCATAAACCGCCATCCAGTCGCGGCGGCTGGCGCGCTCAATACCCTGTGACATGCTGCTCTACCACAGGCGCAACGTTATTCTGGACAACTTTAATCCCGTTGATAGCAACAGGCTCATCACGGGTATTGAGGGATGCTACCACCGACATCCCTGCCCGCAGTTTACCGGCCAGCGGCTGATCCGCAGGAATCGCGATCTTCACGGGAATGCGCTGTACAATCTTGGTGAAATTCCCTGTCGCATTCTCGGGGGGAAGAAGACTGAACTTAGCACCGCTGGCAGGCCACAGACTGTCGATGTAGCTGGTCACGGGCTGACCAGGAAAGGCATCAATGTCCAGAGTGACGGGTTGACCACGACGAATATGCCCAATCTGGGTTTCCTTGAAATTCGCAGTGACCCAAACCGTGTCAGCCGCTAGCAGTCCGAACAATACCTGGCCTGCTTTAATCAGCTGACCATCCTTCACCTGACGCTGCCCGATGATGCCATCGCGTGGTGCACGGATGATGGTTTCACTCAGCGCTTCCTGCGCCAGATCCTGCCGAGCTTTGGCCTGAGACAAGGTTGCACGGGCTTCCTGCAACTGCGTATCCAGCACGGTCAATTGACGACGCGAGGATTCCAGTTGCGCCTGACTTTCCGACAATGCCGCTCGGGTTCGCTCATTGGTGGAAATAGCATTATCGAGATCATCCTGTGATGCATACTTCTTGCGGTGCAGTTCCCGCGCACGTTTCAGTTCAGCAGCCGCCAGCTGTCGTTCAGCCTGCGCTGCTGCAACGGAGGATTCACCGGCCGTGATCACGGATTCCTGCAGATACCGCTGCGCAGCCAGCTGGTCGATACCTGCCTTAGCTGCCGCAACCGACGCACGGGCTTCTGCCAGATCCAATTGGAAATCCGTGTCGTCTATACGAGCCAGTACCTCGCCATCATGGACGGTCTGGTTATCCTGAATCCAGCCAGCTTGTGTAAATCCACTCTGCTTAGCGCTGATATATATGATGTCTGACTGCACATACGCGTTATCAGTGGATTCCTGGTATTGGCCTACTTGCCACCAGTAACCTCCACCGATGAGCAAGGCCAGCGCCATCAAAGCAATAGCCACCGATAACCGGATGTTTTTTCGCATTCAGTCTTGCCTCGGATATGAAACTTTAAGGGAGAAAAAGCGCAGCCGCCTGGGGGAGTAGGTGTCAAAACGCAAAGTGCGGCTGCGAATCAATGGGTAGCGGCTATCCTACCATTGTTGTTTTTCTGTGATTAGAATGCCAAAACTCAAAACTGTGTTTCCTGTATGCAACAACCCACCGATCTGAATGAAGCCCTGATTTTTGTCCGTGTCGTTGAAGCAGGCAGCCTCACCGCTGCGGCTGAACGCCTGGCCATGCAGAAATCCACCGTGAGCCGCAAACTGACAGCGATGGAAAATCGTCTTGATGTACGCCTTATCCAACGCAGCACCCGCCGCCTGATGCTCACGGATATCGGCGCCGAACACTACGAGCGTTGTCGTCAGATTGTGCAGGCATTCGAGGAAGCGGAACAGGCCTTGCGTCGTGTTCATGAAGAACCCTCTGGCCATTTACGACTGGTAATGCCCATTGAGTTGGCCAGCGCTTTCTTGCCCGCGTCATCGCCCGCTTCCTGCAACGTTACCCACAGGTCAACATTGAGGCCGAACTGACCAGCCGGCGTGTAGATATTGTTGAAGAAGGCATTGATTTGGCGATCCGTCTCGACCCTGGCCAAGAGCCTGATCTGGTTTGTCGGAAGCTGACCTCTTCCCCCATATGCCTTCTGGCTTCACCCGCCTACCTTACACAACACCCACCTATTCAGCATCCTGAAGAACTGGTTAATCATAATTGCCTATGCAACAGCTCAGCCCAGACACACCGAACCTGGCAATTCCAACGGGGAGAAGAACACGTTGAGATCGTCCCAACGGGGAACCTGATATTCAACAATATCACCGTCATTCGTGAGGCCTTGAAAGAAGATGCCGGCATTGGCACCGTTCCCAGCCTGATCTGTGATGAAGCCATTCGACGCGGTGAACTTGTTGAGGTTCTATCTGGCTGGCATCTGCCGGCAGGCACGATTTATGGCATGTATATGCCCCGCCGATTTATGCCCCTTGCGTTGGAAAAACTATTGGATCATTGCATGGAAGAGATTCAGTCAGCCGAAACAGGGCTGCACACCACACGTCGACAACCCGAACGGATCACCTGACTTCAGTTAAAGATAGAACACAATGTTTTATTCATCGTTGTAAAAGCAAACTTTTCGAATAACGTTTTTGACGATATAACATCCCCTCAAAACTAAAAAAAACACATTATTTATCAACCTTTTTTGATGAATTTCGAGATCCGAAAATTCATACGTCATTTTATGTCTATAATTTTCTCGACTTATGGCTACTGATCGATCAGCGACATCATGTATGTTCAGGTCTGCCCCAGTAAAGGGGGTGTCCTCATTGAGCAGCACTGCTATGCCCATTCACTGATCGCCACTGTTCCCATGCTTTAACCATCCCCTTTTTTGGCTGCGAGAGTAGTATCATGGCCACTGCACCGACCGGCGCACCGAAACGATTGTCCATCATGTCCATAGCTCTGATGACGGCTGCTGCGGTTATCAGTCTCCGAGGCTTGCCGATGATGGCAAAGGAAGAACTGACCATGTTCTTCTATATCGGCTTCGCTACCATTATGTTCCTGTTACCTGCTGCCCTGGTTTCCGCCGAGTTGGGCAGTGCATTTTCAAGCCAGGGCGGCGGCGTTTATACGTGGGTTGAACAAGCGTTCGGCCCCCGTGCCGGTTTTATCGCCATCTGGCTGCAATGGATACAAAATGTCGTCTGGTATCCCACCGTCATGTCATTTGCCGCAGCAGGTATTGCTTATCTCATAGCACGACCGGATCTGGCGAATGAACGCTATTATGTCGGTATTTTCTGTATCATCTTCTACTGGCTTTCCACCTGGCTGACGTTCAAAGGAACGGATGTGATCGCCAAGGTCACCAGCAGCAGCTTCCTGATAGGAATCATTTTGCCCGGTATCGTGGTAATCGTTCTAGCGTTGATCTGGATCGATCAGGGAAATCCTGTTGCGTTCGAGCACTTGACCGCCAAAGATGCAGGACTTGTCGCCCTCGAAGGTGGCAAGGTTCACCCCCGGTTCTGGCCCGAGTTCAACAGCTTCGGAAACATTGCTTTTCTCGGCGGTATCATCCTGCTGTTTGCCGGGGTTGAAGTCCACGCGGTCCACGCGAATGAGATGGCCAACCCGAAAACCGAATTCCCTCTGGCCATGCTGATCTCCGCCCTGATTATCTTTGTTCTGTTTACCCTCGGATCCTTAGCGATCGCAGCCGTTATGCCAGCCAATGACATTGATCTGCAATCCGGCCTGATGGCAGCGACCCATATCATGCTCAGCAAGGTTGGATTGGCGGACTGGAACCGACTGCTATGCGCTCTCTTGGCGATAGGCGCACTGGGTGGGGTCATGTCATGGATCAGCGGCCCCAGCAAAGGCCTTCTCTGGACAGCACGCCTCGGTCACCTCCCTCCCACACTGGCCAAGACCAACGAACAGGGTATTCCAAGTAACATCCTTCTGCTGCAGGGCATCCTGGTGACCATTCTGTCGTGTATCTACTTTGTCTTTGATAACGTCAGTGTCGCCTTTTTCCTGATCAGTGTTATGACCATCTCCCTGTACCTGATCATGTACATGATGATGTACGCGGCTGCCATCCGTCTGCGCTTCACCAAACCGGACATGGAACGCCCCTACAAGGTGCCTGGCGGTAACGGCGGCATGATCTGTATCGGTTGGACTGGGCTTTCTCGGTGTATTGTTTGCCTTCATTGTTTCGTTCTTCCCACCCAACAACCTTCCTATTGGCAGCCCGAATACCTACGTGATGATTGTCGTAGCCGGTACGGTGGTCTTTACCGGTATGGCATTTGTCATTGATATGCTCAAAAAACCTTCCTGGCGACAGGCGTCTGACCAGTAAACCCCTGTCCGTTATCTACCGCATTATTGTTATATCAACAGGAAACGATCATGCCTCTCCATCATCGCTCCGCCGAAGGCAATGTTTTCGCCACCAGCTTTGGTTCCAATTTGGACTTGGAGCCGCTGTCAAAATACAAGCTGCCGGAAAAAAGTACGAATCCTCGCTGTATCAAGGACTTTATCGGTGCTTTTACAGGTTGGCGGATGAAAAGTGAGGGATTGCAACAGAAATAGCCTTTAGAAGACGATTGATTTGTATAGATCAAAACTTCTGAAGGATCAGACATGTCGGCAACCCCATCAC
>MUIA01000215.1 GCA_002084115.1 Oceanospirillales bacterium LUC14_002_19_P2
CCCTCTCCCTGAAACTGAAGGTCAATCATTTTCAGCTCAGGGCGAAGATTTACATGACCGCTCTGCGGGCATCATTCGAGCAGCTAAGGTTATTCGTTACTGCGTAACTTGAGTTATCAATTACTTGATGCCATGGCCCATGAGCAGATGTTGGGTATTTCCGATGCATTATGGAATGCTGCAACCGGTAAGCGAACCCCGACAGGCGCGTTTGGCCGTTTCTGGGATGACAAGCAGGATGCGATCGAAACCATTGATATCAACGATTTGCTTTAAATGCATTTGATCTGTCGTGCAGCTGATAAAAAGAAGAACAATGTAAAGGATGGTTTTCATGTCCCATCATATTCGTCGGCCACTGTTGTCACTGTTTGCCGCATGCGTGTTGACTGGCTCGGTCTCTGTTCAGGCCGCTTTAACCAAGAATACCTTCTGTATTTTTGACCCTGTCGGAAATAATGGCGATGTGCTTGCGCTGATGAAGGATTACAAGACGGAAGCCTTGTCTTGGGGGGTTGACCTTGATTTAAAAACCTTTATGGATGAAAGCGTCATTGTTGATGAGCTGAAAGCGGGGCAGTGTGATGCTGCTGCGTTTACCGGTCTCAAGACGCGTGCCTTCAATCGTTTTACCTCAACGGTAGAGGTTGTGGGGGCTTTGCCGGACTATACGACACTGAGAACAACCCTTCAGACACTGATGAGCCCGAAGGCGTCGAAATTAATGCGGAACGGCCCTTACGAAGTGGCGGGTATTATGCCAGCCGGCGCGATTTATGCGTTTGTCAGGGATCGGGACTGGGACAGCCTCAACAAAATCCAGGGAAAGAAGATCATCGTCATGGAAGGGGATGAAGTTTCTCAACAGCTGGTGCGGCAGGTCGGTGGGACGCCGGTCAGTGGCAATACAACGAATTTTGCCGGCAAGTTCAACAATGGTAGTGTCGATGTCACCTTTGCACCGGCTGTCGCTTATGAACCGCTGGAAATGTACAAGGGGCTGGAACCTGGTGGCGGCGTGGTTGACCATATTTTTATCCAGCTGACCTTTCAGATGGTGATCCGTCATGACCGTTTTCCTGAAGACTTTGGTCAGAAATCCCGGCAGATGGCGCTGACGAGTTTTGATCGTGCATTCGCTTTTATCGGCAAAGCCACCGATAAAATTGATGACAAGTACTGGGTAGAACCCAACCCTGCGGAAGTCGACGACTATCGCCAGATTATGCGGGAGGCAAGGCTTGTGCTCCGGGATCAGTCGATTTATGACGGCAGGATGCTGAAACTCATGCGCAAGGTTCGCTGCAAATATGATCCGGTTCAGGCGGAATGTGCGGAAAAGCTTGAGTGATCAGCTGACCACTGATCGAACGACACGGCCATAATAATAACAAGGCGAGACCTCGATGTACGAAAGCGTTAGCCGTAGCCGCACTCTGTCAGACTGGCTCTCCTCATTGCCCATTGCGCTGGTGCTACTGCTGGTTATTGTGCTTGAAAGCAGTAGCATGTTGCACTCCCGCCTGCTCGCAATTGGTGGTGAGTTATGGCCTGAGTATCACGAGCTGAGGATTCCTGACCAGGCACCCGCGTGTCAGCCAGATCTCAATATTGATCATGAGCTTATTGAATTGCTGGCGAATCAGCAGCCGGATGTTGATGATGAGCTGTCCCTGTTTGATGAAGAACCGGTAGACCCTGCCGTTCTCAGGGCTTCGCTGGAACGGTCTCAGGAAGAATGCCAGCGTCGTCATGCAGAGTATGTTTCACACCAGAGTCAGGTAACCGACGGACTGCAGTATTATGCGGCCTTTGAAGAAGGGATTGCTGCCATCGGTGACCTGGGGCTGAATGCCTCCCGTTACATTCTGATGACCTTGCTGCTGGTTGCTGCAGCATCCGCCACCCTGTTGCGTGACCATATTGCTCTGCGGGGGATTCGTACCGTACGGGATTTGCAGGTCTCCAGCCTGGCCCAGATGGCAGGGAATGCATTGTTACTGGCTTCTTCGCTGGCTTACCGGTCTATGCAGGAAGCGTCAGGCATTGTGCCTGACTTTCAGCAATACTGGATCCAGTGGGGCTGGATTATCGGCTTTACTGTGTTAACCCTGATCAGCCTGTTGCAATACTTACGACGGCCGTCAGGTTTGGTGCCGGGGGGCACGATGGGGCATGCCCTGTTGTGTATTCCCTTATACAGTTGGATGGCGCTGATTTCGGGTGTTTTCTTCATTCTGATCGGTCATCTGCCCGCAATGACGATCTATCTGGGGAAGATGCTCGATTTATCCGGTCTGTTTATCAATGTCGGACTGTATGTCTGGATTGGTATGCTACTCAAGCAGACCCGGATGGCCAGTCTCGTATTTGATCTGTTCCGTCCCTGGCGACTGCCCCCTGAGATGTTGGCCTTCCTTGCCATTATGGTATCTGCGTTGCCGACGGCTTACACCGGCGCCAGTGGTATTTATGTAATTTCGGTAGGTGCCGTGATTTATCAGGAGTTGCGACGTGCCGGTGCCCAACGTCGACTGGCTTTGGCGACAACCGCCATGTCTGGCAGCATGGGGGTGATCCTTAACCCCTGTCTGCTGATTGTCATAATTGCGGCTCTGAATAAGGAAGTGACAACGCGGGAGTTATACGGCTGGGGTCTGTGGTTGTTCCTGTTGTCGGCATCATTGTTTCTGGTGGTTTCAATGGTATCCCGTCGTGCATCGCTATCTGTTTCGCCGGTAGCCAATGCGTGGCCGGAAACGGTGAACACCCTAAAAAAACTGGTGCCTTACGCACTGGTGATTGCAGTGATGGTGCTTTGGTATCGATGGGGGCTGAATACAGCACTTGATGAATTCAGTGCTCCCGTGATATTGCCTGCGGTCATGCTGGCGGTTGTGATTCTTGATCAATGGCTTCGTCGTCGGGAAAGTTCGGAGCGCGAAGGTAATATCATAAAGGATACCGAGCTTGCGGTTCGCCATGCGACCGGCGAGGCGTCGGTGCATATCGGGGCGTTGCTGATGCTGATGGCCCTGTCCATTTGTCTCGGTGGCGTCTTTGATCGTGGAGATGTGGTGTCTATGCTGCCGGAGGATCTGTCTTCCGTTTGGCTGACTATGGCATTGCTGGTGGTGATACTCGTGCTGATTGGGATGATCATGGATCCCTATGGTGCTGTGATTCTGGTGACCATCACACTGACAGGTTTTGCCTTCAATAATGGCATTGATCCACTGCATTTCTGGATGGTGACCCTGATCGCCTTTGAGTTGAGTTATTTCAGTCCGCCGGTTGCGCTGAATCATTTGTTGACCCGTCAGGTGGTGGGTGATGATGAAGTGGATCGCGGAGCCGTGTCAGGATCATTCTGGCAGCGCTATGAACGTTTTGCCCTGCCGCTGCTGGTGATGGCTGTCACGCTGCTGCTGACCGCGTTTGTCCCGTTACTGTTTTATGCCTGAAACACAACAAGAGGGGATTGATTGTTTGTGATTATTCCCTTTTTTCCTTTACGCCAGCGCCATGCTCTCTTATTCTTAATCAAACGCTTGTTTGAAAAAAAATAAAAGGGCGTCATGACGTTGCCAATTCACTTTGCCCATGCCAATGGCTTTCCTGCACCCGTTTACAGAAAGTTCTTTGCAGCCCTAGCCCGGATATTTCATAAAGCCGCAGTCTGACCATTCAATTTCGAATTTCCTGTGGGGCTGCTGCTTTATTACTCTGTATTACTCTGTGGCTAAAGGACTTCGGGCCCTGGGCTACT
>MUIA01000177.1 GCA_002084115.1 Oceanospirillales bacterium LUC14_002_19_P2
AAGCAGATCCAGCAGGACGTCTTCTTCTCCGGCCGGTGGGTTTTTCAGCAGCTCTACCAGACCGGTGACCTGCTCGGCACTCAGAGGTTTAGGTGGGACACCTTCTGCAGCACGTTCTGCGACGTGGGCGCGATATGCTTCTAACACGGTTGATTTCCTCATCACTTCACCTGCCACGGTAGTGCGGGCGGACTTGTCATACGGGGTTCGGGCTGGACACTTTCAGGGCTTGCCGGTTTTTATGGCGAACGTACCGGAAAGGTGCTGATACGTCAGGGAATCCCGTGGCAAAACCAGCCTCTGGCAGGGCCATCGTCTGGGTTTATAGAATTTTTCTGGCGCCGAAAAGTATAATCGAAGGCCCCGGGCAAGTTAAGGAAATACCGAAATAGCCGGTATTTTGTTAGTGAATAGTGCCTTGGTCTGGGAACAAAAAAGCCGGTTTGGTGACCGGCTTTTTATGCTGTTGTCGGTTTAGAAGCGGTAGAGCGTTTGTTCCAGTGGCTCCATGATGTCGCGGGGTTTCAGGGTCAGCACGTCACACTCGATGGCGCCCAGCAGTAATTCGGCCGTATTTCCCATCAGGGCGCCTTTGATGCCGGTGCGGGCGACAGTACCCATAACTACAAGGTCAGCATCAATCCGCTTGGCAATGGCTGGAATCAGGGTTTCTGCCGGACCTTCCTCGACATGGATGTCTTCAGCAGGAATTTCATAACGGTCGGCAAAGAATTTGCAGCCGGCCTGGTAGCTGAAGCGCATACCTTCCTGAGTTTGCTTGTCCGGATCCGTGGAGGACAGCATCGGCGCAGGGTGAGCAGAGGCAATATGGCATTCAGCATCGGCAACACCCGCGATAGCCGCCGCATACTCCAGAATCACTTCATTCAGCATCTGGTGTTCGCTGTCATTGGGGTTGGCGTCGATGGCGGCGAGTATCTTGCCGTCTGCCCAGGGTTCCGCATGCTTGACCATTAATACCGGTACCCGGCATTTGCGCAGCAGTGACCAGTCTTCAGGCGTACTGATGACCTTTGCGACGCTGTCAGCCCGCTTTGCCTGTTTAACGACGAGATCACAGCCTTCTGCCTGACGGACATGAATGATGGTTTCCACAGCATTGTTATGCCACTGCTCGTGGGGAATGACCTCCAGCCCTTCATCCTGCAGCGGCTTGATCAGGGTTTCCAATACCTTGAGGGAGGCTTCATTGGCATGCGGATTTGGTGCCAGGGCATGAATAGTGGCACCGGTGGCCTTTGCCAGTAACCGGGCTCTGGCCAGTGCGAGATGTTTGTCCTGTCTGGTGTCCACGATCACCAGCATCTTTTTGAGAGCACGCATGCCCGATTACCTCCCTATCCAGTGTCATTTGACCAAGGTTTGATCAGATCATAGCTGAGGTAAAATACGCTGCGATTGATCTATGTCAATGCTGGTCTCTAATTTCAAACACTCGTTCAAATCGTGGCGTGCGTGCCTGTTATGCTTAATTCCTGTAGAAGCGGATTGCGCTGAGAGGGCAGTGGCCGTAAACCCGTGATTTATAGGTTTCCTGTGGGTAGAGCATGCCGTTTTCTTGAGGGTTGCTGGCTGACACTATGCGTTTTCTCATGTGGAAGTTCAGTTGCTCGGGGGTATCGCTGCACACAGCATAGTTAACGGTCAGTTTGACCCAGGCGTGTTCATAGTCAGGATCAGGCTTGGCATCGTTGTCAAACAGATAATTCAGGTCCGCTGTGTTCATAAAGTTATGTTTGAAGGTGACCAGACAATTCGTGTTGGGATCAGTATGATCTGGCGGCATTAGCCAGAAGTTTCCCAGTCAACGGAAGCGATAAATCGATGATGGTTCGATTGTTCCTCCAGAGTGTCACTTGCGTCTTCTTCTGTATTGGTGTCATCGTCACATTCACAAAACTGGTAATTGATTAGTGCCCTTACCGGTTGGCCACTGAGTAATAATGTTTCCAGATCGTTATAGTGATGAACTGACAACGGTTGAGCGCTATGTCGGAATGCGTTGGAGGCAGAGAGGAGTGTGGGTGTCGAGAAGAAAAGGCAAAAGAACAGGAGTATGCGATTCAGCGGCATGATTGACTGCCTCCTGATGATTGGTTTAAGGAAACGTTGCTATCCCGTTGAAGCGTAGACCTTTTTTGTTCGGCACTTGGTTTTGTTTCAAGTGTTTTTATAATGACCCCAACCTGACTGGGAGGAGTGAGAAAAAATGGGTGTGTTGCCAGAGTTGAATGAATTCTTACTGTGCGAAACACCGGATGCCTGGATTCAAGCGGCATTGGAAAATCAGGATGTCCTATTGATCGATCATGCCAACTGTGAAAAGAAGGCGGCAGCAACTGCGCTCAACCTGATGTTCCGTTATGTCGAACATACCGATCTTCAGAACAAAATGTCCCGATTGGCCAGAGAAGAGCTTCGCCACTTTGAGCAGGTGTTTGCCATCATGCAGCAGCGGGGCGTTGAGTACCGGTATGTCTCGGCCTCCCGTTATGCAACGACGTTGCGCGATCATATCAGAAAGCAGGAACCGTTGCGTTTGATTGATACGCTGATTGTTGGCGCATTTATCGAGGCGAGATCCTGCGAGCGCTTTAGCAAGCTCGCGCCTTATTTGGATGATGAGCTGGCCAAGTTTTATCGCTCGCTGCTCAAGTCTGAGGCGAGACATTTCCAGGATTACGTGGTATTGGCTATGAATGTGTCAGAAGGGTCGATTACATCGCGCGTTGCGGATTTTGCAGAGATTGAGTGTGAAGCGATTTTACGGGCAGACACAGAGTTTCGTTTTCATAGTGGTGTACCCGTGAAAGCGACTGAAGAGTTTGTTGATGCCCAAACTGTTGAGACGGTTTAGTCTCGTTCTTCTGATCCCGACCTGTTTCAGAGGCTCGGGATCGGAAAATGCGCCAGGTTAAAATGGCCTTTGTTGAATTCCAGGTACCAGCCATCCTTGTCCCAGTCACCCAGAACAATGCGTTGGGCAGGGGTGTCGTCCAGTTGTACGGCATGTGTTGCAGGACGGTGTGTATGGCCGTGCACCAGCGTTAGCGTTTGATGTGCCTGCATGATGTCCGAAACGGCTTCAGGCGTCACATCCATGATGCTTATGGGTTTTTCTGAACCGGCATCGCGGCTTTTGGTGCGTAACTTTTCAGCGATACGTTGTCGTGTTTTCAGTGGTAGATGGTTAAATAGCCATTGAATCAATGGGTTGCGAACGATTCTTCGAAACCGGAGGTAGCTGGTATCCAAAGTGCAGAGGCTATCACCATGCATCAGCAGAATCGGCGTTTCATCCAGTGTGACCAGCGTGGGATCATCCAGCCAAGTAGCACCAGTCTTTCGACAGAAAGCTTTGCCGACCAGAAAATCCCGGTTGCCGGGCATGAAGAAAACGTTCCGGCCTGTTGTTGTGTAGCGGAGCAGGGCTTCGGCAATCTCAATATGAAAGCTGTCCATGGCGTCATCGCCAATCCAGTATTCAAAGAAATCACCCAGAATGTAAAGTGACTCTGCCTCAAGCGCCTTGCCTTGCAGGAAACCATGGAATGCCTGGGCGACATCGGGTCGCTCGGGCATCAGGTGAAGGTCTGAGATAAAGAGACTAGGCAACGACCGCAGGCTCCACCACTTCGGCGGATTCAATGATGACATCTTCCACGGGAACGTCCTGATGGAAGCCCGCATTGCCGGTCTGGACGGACTTGATCTTTTCGACCACATCCATGCCGTCAACCACTTTGCCGAATACGGCATAACCCCAACCTTGAGCGTCTTTGCTGGTATGGTTGAGGAAGTCGTTGTCGGCAACGTTGATGAAGAACTGGGCAGTGGCGGAGTGTGGATCCATGGTGCGGGCCATGGCGATGCTACCGGTAACGTTCTGCAAACCGTTGTCGGCTTCGTTCTCAATGGGGTTGGCGGTGTCTTTTTCCTTCATCTCGGGTTCGAAGCCGCCGCCCTGGATCATGAAACCGTTGATGACACGGTGGAAAATGGTGTTGTTGTAGTGGCCCTTTTTCACATACTCCAGAAAGTTTGCGACAGTCTTGGGCGCCTTCTCGGCATCCAGCTCCAGTTTGATGTCACCGAAATTGGTGTGAAGAATTACCATATACGTGCCTTAGATGCTGTTACTACTGGCAGACCACTGTTTCTGTCCAAGGATGATCCTGGATCGAATCGCGGCCCGAAGGGTTGCTGCTGTCCGTTGAGGGTGCAGATTGGCCATATGATAGCTTCAGTTTTCGCCAAGACCAATGCCTTGTTGGTATTGCTGTCGGTATTGTCCGATAAAATAACGCAGTTTTGCCCGTGATTCCGGCGAAGGCAGGGGATTTAACTATTATAGTGATAGTGGTAATCTCTGCGTCTAATTGACAATTGGCATTTCCCACCCTGCTGAT
Organism: Oceanospirillales bacterium LUC14_002_19_P2; assembly: GCA_002084115.1. Lineage (GTDB taxonomy): Bacteria > Pseudomonadota > Gammaproteobacteria > Pseudomonadales > Endozoicomonadaceae > Kistimonas. Next base: position 4,431 of record MUIA01000177.1, read on the forward strand.
TTCCGGCAGAGGCGCATTCCCGCTAAGGATTTACTATGACACGCAGGATACCAGGTCTGGTTACCACTGCATTGCTGGCAGTTATGATTCTGGTGACTGGCGGCTGTAATACCATGGAAGGCCTTGGCAAGGATATACAGGCCCTGGGCAACAAGATTGAACAGAGTGCCGGGCAGTAAGCGTACCCGACGCTGATTTCGCGTTTCTTCAGATTACTGTCTATCAACCGTTTATTTTCTGAGTTTCACCGGCATACGATGAGTACCACAGACAAACCCAGCCATTTTCTTGAGCAGATCATTGATAAAGATCTGGCCGACGGCAAGTTCGCTTCCATCTGTACCCGTTTCCCACCGGAGCCTAACGGCTTTCTGCATGTGGGACACGCCAAGTCCATCTGTCTGAACTTCGGACTGGCTGAAAAATACCAGGGGCAATGTAACCTGCGCTTTGACGATACCAATCCGGAAAAGGAAGAGCAGGTATATGTCGATGCAATCAAGGAAGACGTACGCTGGCTGGGCTTCCAGTGGGCGGGCGAGGTGCGTTATGCCTCCGATTACTTTGATACATTCTACGAGTGGGCGTTGCACCTGATCCGTGAAGGCAAGGCTTACGTCTGTGACCTGTCACCGGAAGAAGCCAGTGAATACCGGGGTTGGGCCACCAAGCCGGGTAAGGATAGTCCTTACCGTACGCGCAGTGTTGAAGAGAATCTGGACCTTTTTGAGCGCATGCGCGCCGGCGAATTTGATGAAGGCGCCAAGGTGTTGCGGGCCAAGATTGATATGGCCAGCTCCAACATGAACCTGCGCGACCCGATCCTGTACCGGATTCGCAAGCAGTCCCACCACCAGACCGGTGATAAGTGGTGCATCTACCCGAGCTATGACTTTGCCCATGGACAGGAAGATGCCATTGAAGGGATTACCCATTCCATCTGCACGCTGGAATTCCAGGATCACCGGCCTCTGTATGACTGGTTCATTGAAAACCTGCCGGTTCCCCATAAGCCGCGCCAGTATGAGTTTGCGCGTCTCAATCTGAACTACACCGTGACCAGCAAGCGGAAGCTGAAGAAGCTGGTGGATGAAGCCGTTGTATCCGGATGGGATGATCCACGGATGCCGACCATTTCAGGCATGCGTCGCCGGGGTTATACGCCATCCGCCATCCGCAAATTCTGCGACATGATTGGTGTGACCCGTTCCGACGGTATCGTGGATGTAGCCATGCTCGAGCATGCGATCCGTGATGACCTGAACGAGAATGCGGTCCGGGCCATGGCCGTACTGGATCCGCTGAAAGTCGTCATTACCAACCTGCCGGAAGGCGAGGTTCAGGAAATGACTGCGGCGGCACACCCTAACCGTCCTGAGCTGGGTGAGCGTGTCCTGCCATTTACCCGCGAGCTCTACATCGACCGCTCAGATTTCACCGAAGACACCACGCTGTCCCGTAAGAAATTCAAGCGACTGGTGCTGGGTGAATGGGTTCGTCTGCGCAGTGCCTATGTCATCCGGGCTGACGAAGTGGTCAAGGATGATGACGGCAAAATTGTTGAAGTCCGTGCAACGCTGGTGCCAGGGACTGTCGGGGAGAATCCGCCGGAGGATATTCGTCCCCGTGGTGTGATTCACTGGGTTTCGGCGACGCATGGGTGTCAGGCGGAACTGCGTATCTACGACCGTCTGTTCACCCACGAAGCACCGGATCGTGGTGAAGAAGATTTCATGAAGCATGTAAATCCTGAGTCGCTGGCGGTGATGCAGGCCTGGATTGAGCCGGGGCTTGCTGGTGCAAAGCCGGAGCAGGGCTTCCAGTTTGAGCGGGAAGGGTACTTCGTGGCGGATCGTTTGGATCACACGGCTGAAAATCCCGTTTTCAACCTGGCTATCGGCCTCAAGGATACCCAGGGTAAATAATGATCCCCTGTGCCGGTTTTTCTGTAGTTGGAAGGCCGGCGCATCACGTTTGGGTAAAAAGACAGTAAACAGGACGACACCGTGCTTCAGATTTATAACACCCTGACCCGAAAGAAAGAGCCATTTACCCCGCTGGATGGCAACAATGTCCGGATGTATGTCTGCGGCATGACGGTTTATGACTTTTGCCATATCGGTCATGCACGGACTGTGACGGCGTTTGATGTGGTGGCTCGTTACCTGCGTGCCCGTGGTTATAACCTGACCTATGTGCGTAACATCACCGATGTGGATGACAAGATCATTCGCCGGGCCCTGGAAAACGGTGAGTCCATTGATGTGCTGACTGACCGGATGATTGCCGCCATGCGCGAGGATTTCCGTCAGCTGGGTAACCTGGATCCGGATGAAGAGCCCCGTGCAACCGCGCATGTTGACGGCATGATCACCATGATCGAAGGCCTGATTGAAAAGGGCTTTGCCTATGCGCCGGGCAATGGAGATGTCTATTACCGCGTGCGTAAGTTTGAGGGCTACGGCAAGCTGTCCGGCAAGGTATTAGAGGAGCTGGAAGCTGGTGCCCGCATCGAGGTGGATGAACAGAAAGAAGATCCGTTGGATTTTGTGCTCTGGAAGGGCGCTAAGCCTGAAGAGCCATCCTGGGATTCCCCTTGGGGTAAGGGGCGTCCAGGCTGGCATATCGAATGCTCGGTGATGGGTAAGTGCTGCCTGGGCGAAACCTTTGATATTCATGGTGGTGGTTCCGACCTCAAGTTCCCTCACCATGAAAACGAGATTGCCCAGAGTGAAGCGGCCAATGGCGTTACATTCGTGAACACCTGGATGCATTCCGGTGCTATTCGCGTTGATAACGTGAAGATGTCCAAGAGCCTTGGCAACTTCTTCACCATTCGCGAGGTGCTGGAAAAGTACAATCAGGAACTGGTGCGCTACTTCCTGATTTCCAGTCAGTATCGCAGCCCGATGAACTACTCCGAAGACAGTCTGAAAGAGGCGGGTATACGTCTTGAGCGTCTTTATACTGCGCTGAAGGATCTGGACCTTTCTGGTGTTGAAGTGCCAGAGAATCATCCGTTCGAGCAGCGCTTCTTTGCCGCGATGGATGACGATTTCAATACACCTGAAGCGCTGGCTGTACTGTTTGAGTTGGTGCGTGAGCTCAACCGGGTTCGCAGTGAAGATGCCAGCAAGGCGCTGCCTCTGGCAGCGTTGCTGCGCAAGCTGGGCGGTATTCTTGGGATTCTTCAGGGAGAGCCGGAAGCGTTCCTGAAATCCGGTGCTGATGTTGATGAAGCCTGGATTCAATCCATGATTGATCAGCGTGTTGCTGCCAAGAAAAATCGTGATTTCACTGAGGCTGACCGGATTCGCGACGAACTCGCGTCGAAAGGTGTGATCCTGGAAGACAGTCGCGAAGGCACAACCTGGCGTATTGAACGTTAAAGATAGATATTGAAACCCCCGAATTTCGGGGGTTTTTTATGGGGCATCATTTTATGCTTGAGTGTTTTTGGCGTGGCTGAGCCCGCAGTGAATGACCTTTTAATAGAAAGTACCACTTTCGTGCAGTTGTCCCGGCGATTCGCGAACATATCATAACCCTCGCAGCCTTCTTGCAGCGAAATGCGATGAGAAATGATGGCGGATAAATCGTATCGACCTGACTTGGCAACGTCTTGCAATGTTTCCATATAGGCACGCGCGGGGCATCGTCCCGAAACAATCGTCAAATTTTTATCGTAAGCTTGAGTTGGGCTGATGGTGAAATGCGGTTCATTATGAACGCCCGCGATGGAAATGATTCCGCCTGGTCGAACCAGGTCGAAGGCCAGTGAGCTGGCCTGGGGGCTGCCAACTACTTCCATCACCGCATCTGCGCCGCGGCCATCTGTCGCGTCTTTAATGACCTGTATGGCGTTGGTGGTGTCAAAGTTAATTGGCGTGGCGCCAAAGCGTTCAGCGATGGTCAATCGCTCGGGAATACGGTCAATAACTCAAGTTACGCACAAGACTGAAAATACGGCATTATTGCCGGTATGAAACACGATCTGATTGAGCTGTACTCTGACTACCTTCTGTCCTCTTTTGGCAAAACAACCGCAACCGGTT